>NZ_PSVU01000045.1:0-31641 GCF_002932515.1 Rathayibacter sp. AY1D5 | reverse complement strand
GCCTGGGCGTCCGGCTCCCCTCCGCCTGGCTCTGCGCCGCCCGCCCGGCGCGCTCCCGACCCCGGCCCGCCCGCGTGTGCCCGAAGACGCCGGACCTCCCCGTCGGCGAGCCCTTCGCCAGCCGGTGCGCGCCTCCTCCCGCCTCCGCCGTCGAGGCGCGGCTCCGGGCACTCCTCGCCGAGCGGCTCGTCTTCGATCCGGCGCACACGGCGGTGCGTCTCGCGCGGCCGTTCTTCGAGCACCGCGAGGCGTGGCCCGACCTGGTGCTCGGCGAGCTGCGCGTCGCGATCGAGTACGACTCCACCGGCCGTCACGGACTCGAGCACGTCGGGCACCGCGAGGAGGCCGACCGGCGGAAGGACCGCGCGCTCCGCTCCGCCGGCTGGGAGGTGGTGCGCATCCGCACGGGCAAGCTGCTGCCGCTCGGCCCCCACGACCTGGTCGCCACGGGGGTCACGGCCGCGCTAGCGGACCGCCTGGTCGACCGGCTCCGCGATGTCCGCGGTCCGCTGCTCGTCGACGCCTGGGGGCGCTGAGCGCGTCGCGCGGCGGCTGCGGGACTGTCCTCCGGGATCCGTCCCCGTCGCTCCCTCCCCGTCGCGCCGTCCCGGTGTCCGGCTCGGCGGAGCGGGACCCGTGGATGCAGTGCCGGCGAGTGGGAACCGTCGAGTGGGAGCCGGCGAGTCGGAGCGGTCGAGTCGTCGCCGCCGGCTCGCAGCCGACGCGTCAGAGCCGCAGGGCCAGCGCCTCGCTGCGCCAGCGGCGGTGCAGGGCCCAGGGGTCGGGCTCCCCGGCGCGCACGGTCTCGATGTGGGCGTCGAGCACGGGGCTGCGCGCGAACCACTCGGTGCGCTCCAGGCGCTCGTCGGCGAACTGGGCGTGCCGATGCTGCTCGAGTGCTCGCCCGCCGCGCTCGAACGCGAGGAGCTCCTCGTGCCGGAGCCGGTGGAGGCGCTGCCGGGGATTGCCGCTGGTGCCGATCTTGATCCGCTCGCCGAAGCGGATGTAGTAGACGACGTCGACCCGGGGCGGCGGCAGCTCGCCGTCGGGAGCATCGCCGAGCCGCCACTCGCAGGCGGCGCAGAGCCAGGCGGAGGGGAGCCGGACGCCCAGGCGGGACCCGCACGCCGCGCACGGCGAGGGCAGGGCGTCGATCACGCCGTCCTCGCGGGCGACCCAGTCGTGCGCGAGCTCGAGGTGCGCCGCGCAGAGCGCGAGGGGGGCGCCCGTCTCGGCCGAGGAGGCGCACCCTCCGATCGCGCACGCTGACATGCCGCCGACGCTAGGTGCGACCCCCGACATCGCGCCGCCGTCGACCGCGCCGCCGAGAGCACGCAGGAGTCGGAGTGCTCGCTCTCGAGGACGGCGGCATCCGCGCTCGCGGCCCGGCGGATCAGCTCAGGCGGTCGACCAGCGACGAGGCGAGGCCCGTGTAGCCGCCCGGCGTCAGCGCCAGCAGGCGCTCCTTCGCCGCGTCGCCGATGTCGAGACCCTGCACGAAGACGGCGAGGTCGTCGGCACCGAGGCGCTTGCCGCGGGTCAGGTCCTTCAGCAGCGCGTACGGGTCGGTGATCGAGGAGCGGCCGGCCGCCACCTCTGCGCGGATCACCGTCTGGATCGCCTCGGCCAGCACCTCCCAGTTGCCGTCGAGGTCGGCGGCGAGGGCGGTCGGGTCGAGGTCGATCTCGAGCAGGCCGCGGGCGATGTTGTCGAGGGCGAGGAGGGAGTGGCCGAACGCGACGCCGATGTTGCGCTGCGTGGTCGAGTCGGTGAGGTCGCGCTGGAGGCGCGAGGTGACCAGGGTCTGCGCGAGCGAGTCGAGCAGGGCGCTGGAGAGCTCGAGGTTCGCCTCGGCGTTCTCGAAGCGGATCGGGTTGATCTTGTGCGGCATCGTGGACGAGCCGGTCGCCCCGGCCTGGGGGATCTGCCGGAAGTAGCCGAGCGAGATGTAGGTCCAGACATCGGTGCAGATGTTGTGCAGGATGCGGTTCGCGTGCGCGGCCCTGCCGTAGAGCTCGGCCTGCCAGTCGTGCGACTCGATCTGGGTGGTCAGCGGGTTGAAGACGAGGCCGAGGGAGGTGACGAACTCCTCCGCGAGGGCGGGCCAGTCGGTGCCGGGGTCGGCGGCGAGGTGCGCGGCGAACGTGCCCGTCGCTCCGCTGAACTTGCCCAGGTACTCCGTCGCCTCGATCTGCGCGACGACCCGCTCGAGCCGGTACGCGTAGACGGCGAACTCCTTGCCCATCGTGGTCGGGGTCGCGGGCTGGCCGTGGGTGCGGCTGAGCATCGACTCGCCGCGGTAGCGGACGGCCAGCTCCCGGAGCGACGCGACGACCGAGCGCAGCTTCGGCAGCCAGATCTCGCCGACGGCCTGGCGGACCACGATCGCGTAGGAGAGGTTGTTGATGTCCTCGCTGGTGGCGGCGAAGTGGGTGAGCTCGGCGATGCGCTGCAGGCCCAGCTCCTCGAGCCACTGGCGGACGAGGTATTCCACGGCCTTCACGTCGTGGCGGGTGCGGGCCTCGAGGGTCGCCAGCTCGTCGATCTCGGGCTGGCCGAAGTCGCGGGCGCGGCGGCGCAGCTCCTCGGCGGTCGCCGCGTCGACGGGCTCGGAGCCGAAGAGGCGGCGGTCGGTCAGCGCCAGCAGCCACTCGACCTCGACGTGCACCCGCGCGCGGTTCAGCCCCGCCTCCGAGAGGTACTCGCCGAGCGACGAGACGGCACCGCTGTAGCGGCCGTCGAGGGGGCTCAGCGGCTGGGTGGGGAGCGAGGTCATGCGGTGGTGCCTTCCGGTTCTCAGGTGTCCTGCGCGAGGGCGGCGCGCGCGTCGGTGGAGTCGGGGCGGACCGAGCGGTTGCCGCGCAGTCCTGGTTCGATCTGGGCGAAGAGGGCCCGGCAGGCGCGCTCGATCAGCGCGAGCACCGAGTCGAACGCCGCCGCATCGGAATAGTAGGGGTCGGGGACGTCGCCCTGCGGGGAGAGGCCGGGCTCGAAGTCGAGCAGGCGGCGGATCTTCTGCCGGTCGACCTCGGTGCGCGCCCAGGAGCGCAGCGCGCGCTCGTGCCCGTGGTCGAGCGCGACGACCAGGTCGAACTCGGCGAAGCGGGACGGGTCGAAGAGCTGGGCGCGGTGGCGGCCCCCGTCGAAGCCGTGACGCTCCAGCGCCGCGAGGGCGCGGCTGTCGGCGTGCTCGCCGAGGTGCCACTCGCCGGTGCCGGCCGAGCTGATCTCGATCGCGGAGCCGAGCCCCGCCTGCTCCGCCAGGGAGCGCAGCACCACCTCGGCCATCGGCGACCGGCAGATGTTGCCGGTGCAGACGAAGCACACGGCGAAGGCCGAGGGCGCAGGGGAGTCGGGGGTCACCCGCCCATCATGGCGCACCGCGGCTCCTCCACAGCAGGCCGATCGCGGCCGTCGTCCACCGATGGCGCGCGGGGCCTCCCGGGCGGCGGCGGCGCGGCCGATGCTGACTGCCGAGCCCGCGGTGTCAGTCCTGACGGCGGCGGAGGAAGGGGCGCAGGAGGAGGCCGATGAACCAGTTCACCAGGGCGAGCACGAGGGCGCCGAGCACGCCCCACCAGAAGCCGTCCACGACGAGGCCGAAGCCGAAGAGGCCGCTGATCCAGGCGGTCAGCAGCAGCAGGAGGCCGTTGACGAGGAACGAGACCAGGCCGAGCGTCAGCACGTACAGGGGGAACGCGACCACCCGCACCACTCCGCCGACGACGGCGTTGACGACGCCGAAGATCACCGCCACCAGCAGGTACGTGAGGACCGCCGCGGCGGGGCCCTCCTCGTACGGGTCCACGCGCACGCCCGCCACGACCAGGGTCGTGAGCCAGATCGCGACGGCGTTGGTCAGGAGGCCGAGGAGGAGTCTGCTCATGCCTCCACTATCCCCGCAGGCGGGGCGCGCCGCGAGCCGGGGCTCAGGTGAGGGGCCCGCCGATGGTCGGCTCGGGCGCAGGAGTGCAGAGGCGGGGGTCGTCGGCGCAGGTCCGCGGAGGGAGCACCGCGGTGGGCTCGGGCTGCGGCAGGGGCTCCGCCGTCGGCTGCGGGGCCTCGGTCGGCTCGGGGGCGGGCGCGGGAGCCGGCTCCGGAGCCGGGGGATCGGGCGTCGGCTCCTGGGTCGGCTCGGGCGCACTGGTCGGCCGGGGAGCTGCGGGAGGCGCGGGGCGCGGGGGAGGAGCGAATCCGCTGCCCGGCTCCGGGACGAGCGGCTCGCGCGCCTCGATCACGGCGACGGCCAGCGGAGCGACCGCGGCTCCCGAGGCGACAGCGCTCCGGAGCTGCTCGACCGCGTCGGTCAGCACCGCCCGCCGGGACGTCGATCCGCGACCGGAGGCGAGGGTCGACGTGGCGAGGCCGAGCACGCGTTCGGCCAGCGCCGTCCGCTGCTCCCCGGCCGCGGTCGTCGCGGTGGTGATGGCGTCGGCCGAGACTCCCTCGAGCGCTGCGTTCAGGGATCCGATCGCCACCAGCAGATCGGTGCGGGCCGCGCCCGCGACGGTGCCGTCGGTCGCGGTGAGGAGCGCGAGCGAGTCGTCCCGCAGCGCGAGGCCGGCCTCGCGCGCGGCGGTGTAGGCCGGAGGCGCGGCGACGTCGATGGACGTCTCGCGGAGAGTCGGGGTCGCCTGCGTGCCCTCCGCGGAGGGCGTGCATCCGGTGAGCGCGCCGGCGGCGACGAGCAGGGCGATCGCAGCCGTGGCGCCCCGGAGGAGCGGGCGCGCACCCCCGCGCCGCTCGGCTCGCCCTCGACTCCGCATCACTGCACCCTAATCGGGGGACGGCCGCCGTGGGCGCCGGTCAGTGGGGCGGTTCGCGCATCCGAGACCCGGGTCGGCCGCACCTCCGGGCCGCACCGGCGGCGCTCGACCGGTGGGAAGGGGGCCCGGCGCACACCCGTCGAGGGCGGGGGACGGCGCGCGCGGAACGGCGGGGCGCCCGCCGCCGCGCCGCCTAGCATGGGGCGGGTGACCGACCAGCAGGAGCCTCCCGTCCGCCTCCGCCCCGAGATCCTGGCGCTCCCCGCCTACAAGCAGGGCCGCGCGGCCGCCGCCGACGCCTTCAAGCTCTCCTCCAACGAGAACCCGTTCGACCCGCTGCCCTCCGTGCTCGCGCGGGTCCGCGAGGTGGACGACTTCAACCGGTACCCGGACGCGGCGGCGACCGCCCTGCGCACAGCGCTCGCCGCGGAGTACGGCGTCCCGATCGAGGAGGTGATCGTCGGAGCCGGCTCCGTCGCGGTCATCGCCCAGCTGATCACCGCGGCGGCGGGCCCGGGCGACGAGGTCGTCTACGCCTGGCGCTCGTTCGAGGCCTACCCCTCGCTCGTCACGACCGCGGGCGCCACCAGCGTGCGCGTGCCGCTCCGCGCCGACGACACCCACGACCTCGACGCCATGGCCCAGGCCGTCACCGAGCGCACCCGCCTGCTGATCGTCTGCAGCCCCAACAACCCCACCGGCACCGTCGCCACCGCCGACGACGTCGAGGCGCTCCTCGAGCGCGTCCCGGGAGACGTCCTCGTGCTCCTCGACGAGGCCTACGCCGAGTTCGTCGACGACGAGCGGGCCGTGGACGGCACCCGCCTGCTCGGCCGCTACCCGAACCTCGTGATCGCCCGCACCTTCTCCAAGGCGTACGGCCTCGCCGGCCTCCGCGTCGGCTACGCGATCGGCCACGCGCGGATCCTCGACGCCGCCCGCTCCACCGCCATCCCGCTCTCGGTCACCCGGTTCGCCGAGACAGCGGCGGTCGCCTCCCTCGAGCACCGCGAGGAGCTCCTCGAGCGCGTCCACCGCATCACCCGCCTCCGCGACGACCTCTGGCGGGCGCTGCTCGACCAGGGCTGGACGATCCCGGAGTCGCAGGCGAACTTCCTCTGGTTCGACACCCGCGAGGACACGGCGCGTGCCGCCGAGGTCTTCGAGCGCGCCGGGGTCGTGGTCCGCGCGTTCCCGCCGGAGGGGATCCGCGTCTCCGTCGGCGAGGCGCGCTCTGTCGACAAGCTCCTCAGCGCGGCGGCCGAGATTGTGGCTTCCCTCCCCGAGGGCCACCCCGCGAGACGGATAGGTTAGTCGGGTGGTAGCCACCAGCACGGAGTCGCCGACTGTCCAGTTCCTCTCCGCGGACGGGCGGTTCTCGCCGACCCCCGCGGCCGAGCAGTACGCCTCCTACCTCGACGGGGTGGACGAGGCGCAGCACCGCTCCTTCTATCGCGAGATGGCGGTGGTCCGCCGCTTCGACACCGAGGCCGCGAACCTGCAGCGCCAGGGCCAGCTCGGACTATGGGTCCCGAGCCACGGCCAGGAGGCGGCGCAGGTCGGCTCCGCGTTCGCGATGCGTCCGCAGGACCACGTGTTCCCCTCCTACCGCGAGCACGTCGTCGGCAAGATCCGCGGCATCGACCTGCTCGGCGTCCTCGCGCTCCTGCGCGGCACGACGCACGGCGGCTGGGACCCGACCGACCCGACCAACGGGAACTTCCACCTCTACACGCTGGTGCTCGGCTCGCAGGCCCTGCACGCGACCGGCTACGCGATGGGCCTCACTCTCGACGGAGCGACCGGCACGGGCGACCCCGAGAAGGACGCGGCCGTCGTCGTCTACTTCGGCGACGGCGCCTCCAGCCAGGGCGACGTCAGCGAGGCGATGGTCTTCGCCGCGAGCTACCAGGCTCCCGAGGTCTTCTTCCTCCAGAACAACCACTACGCGATCTCGGTCCCCGTGGCCACGCAGTCGCGCAGCCCCCTCTACCTCCGCTCCTCCGGCTTCGGCATCCCCGGCGTGCAGATCGACGGCAACGACGTGCTCGCGAGCTACGCGGTCACCGCCAAGCACCTGCAGGACGCGCGCTCCGGCGGCGGTCCCCAGTTCATCGAGGCGCTGACCTACCGGATCGGCGCGCACACCTCGAGCGACGACCCGACGAAGTACCGCACCGACGACGAACTCGCCTCGTGGGTCGCGAAGGATCCGATCACCCGCTTCGCCGCGTTCCTGCGGAGCGAGGGCGTGGAGCAGTCCTTCTTCGACGAGGTCGACGAGGAGGCGAAGGACTTCGCGTCCGACATCCGCCGCCGCCTCCTCGCCCTCGAGGTCCCGCCCACGGGCGTCATGTTCGACCACGTCTACTCGGAGCCGCACGTGCTCGTCGAGGAGCAGAAGGCGTGGCTGCAGCGCTACGAAGAATCGTTCGGAGGCGAGTGATGACGATCGACACCAGCACGACGGCCGCGCAGCCGCCCCTCACCGGGTCGCAGCTCGAGTCCATGTCCATGGCCAAGGCGCTCAACGCCGGCCTCCGCCGAGCGATGACGCAGGACGACCGCGTCCTCCTGATGGGCGAGGACATCGGCCCCCTGGGCGGCGTCTTCCGCATCACCGAGGGCCTGCACGCCGAGTTCGGGGCGAAGCGCGTGCTCGACACGCCGCTCGCCGAGTCCGGCATCGTCGGCACTGCGATCGGGCTCGCGATGCGCGGCTTCCGCCCGGTCTGCGAGATCCAGTTCGACGGGTTCATCTACCCGGCGTTCGACCAGATCACCTCGCAGCTGGCCAAGATGACCAACCGCCACGAGGGTGCGATCACCATGCCCGTCGTCATCCGCGTGCCCTACGGCGGGCACATCGGAGCTGTCGAGCACCACCAGGAGAGCAACGAGGCGTACTTCGCGCACACCGCGGGCCTGCGCGCGGTCAGCCCGTCGACTCCCAACGACGCCTACTGGATGATCCAGGAGGCCATCGCCTCGGACGACCCCGTCATGTTCTTCGAGCCCAAGAGCCGCTACTGGCCCAAGGGCGACGTCGACCTCAGCGGGTCCGCCGCGCCGCTGCACGCCAGCCGCGTCGTCCGCCAGGGCACCGAGGTCACGCTGGTCGGCTGGGGCCCGATGGTCGCCGTCCTCCTCCAGGCCGCCGAGCTCGCGGGCGAGGAGGGCACGAGCGTCGAGGTCGTCGACCTGCGCTCGCTCTCCCCGATCGACTGGGAGCCGCTGCTCGCGTCGGTCCGCAGGACCGGTCGGCTCGTCGTCGCGCAGGAGGCGTCCGCGAACGTGAGCCTCGGCTCCGAGATCGCGGCGACCGTCACCGAGCGCGCCTTCTTCTCGCTGGAGGCGCCGGTCCTCCGGGTCGCCGGCTTCGACACCCCCTTCCCGCCCGCCAAGGTCGAGAAGCTCTTCCTCCCCGACGTCGACCGCGTGCTCGAGGCCGTCGACCGCTCGCTCGCGTACTGACGCGCGCGACATCCGCCCGCACGAGCCCACAGGAGTCCCCCCGATGACAGAGCAGTTCCTCCTCCCCGACGTCGGCGAGGGCCTCACCGAGGCCGAGATCGTGGCCTGGAAGGTCAAGGTCGGCGACGAGGTGGCCGTCAACCAGGTCCTCGTCGAGATCGAGACCGCCAAGTCGCTCGTCGAGCTCCCCTCGCCGTTCAGCGGCACCGTGGTCGACGTGCTCGTCGACGAGGGCCAGACGGTCGACGTCGGCACCGCGATCATCACCGTCCAGGCCGGAGCCGGCTCGATCGGCTCCGAGGTGCCCGCGATCCCGGCCCACCCCGCGCAGGCCGCCGCTCCGCCCGCCCCCTCCACCACCGAGCCGGGCGAGGGCTCTGGAGCCGCGCTCGTCGGCTACGGCACCGCCGGCGGACACGTCCAGACCCGCCGCCGCCGACCGGGCGCCACCGCCTCGGCCGCCGCGCCCGCCGCCCGCCCGACGGCCCCGGCCCGGCCCGCCTCCGTGCCGGCCGCCGCCGCGCTCCCCGTCATCGCGAAGCCGCCGATCCGCAAGCTCGCGAAGGACCTCGACGTCGACCTCCTCGAGGTGCAGGCCACCGGCCTCGCCGGCGAGGTCACCCGCGACGACGTCATCCGCCACGCCTCCCAGGCCAGCGTCTTCCGCAACATCCAGACCCCCGCCTGGGGCGACGACCGCGAGGAGCGGATCCCCGTGCGCGGCGTCCGCAAGGCGATCGCCGCCGCGATGTCGACGAGCGCGTTCACCGCGCCCCACGTCAGCGTCTTCGTCGACGTCGACGCGACCCGCACCATGGAGTTCGTCAAGCGCCTCAAGAACTCGCCCGACTTCGCCGGCGTCAAGGTCTCGCCGCTGCTCATCATGGCCAAGGCCATCATCTGGGCCGTCCGCCGCAACCCCACCGTCAACTCCGCCTGGACCGACACCGAGATCGTCGTCCGCCACTACGTCAACCTCGGCATCGCCGCGGCCACCCCGCGCGGACTGCTCGTCCCCAACGTCAAGGACGCCCAGTCGATGAGCCTCCTCGAACTGGCCCAGGCCCTCGAGAAGCTCACCCTCGACGCCCGCGACGGCAAGACCACCGCCGCCGACATGCAGAACGGCACCATCACCATCACCAACATCGGCGTCTTCGGGATGGACACGGGCACCCCGATCCTGAACCCCGGCGAAGTCGCGATCATCGCCCTCGGCACGATCAAGCAGAAGCCCTGGGTCGTCGACGGCGAGGTCCGCCCCCGCTTCGTCACCACGGTCGGCGGCTCCTTCGACCACCGCGTCGTCGACGGCGACGTGGTCAGCCGCTTCGTCGCCGACGTCGCCAGCGTGCTGGAGGAACCGGCGCTGCTGCTCGACTGAGCGGGCGGTGCTCGATTGAGCGGATTCCTCCTTCGTCGTCATCCGTTCCGCGGTCGGCTGTACGAGGTGGGGGCGTGCCGTGGAGCGGGGAGCGTACCGCTACGCCGAATCGCTGGAACGCGATTCGGCGGTGAGCTCGGCCCTGCGGGCGAGCGTGCGCTGACGTGGCTCGGCCCTTCGCTGTCGAGGGAGGGCGGATGGTCTCCGCTGAGGGTGCGGTGTGCACCCGCGACGTCGGGAGCGGGGGGACGGGGCAGCGGTCAGCGGGGGGAGACGGCGAAGGAGTGCAGGGCGAGGGCGTCGCTCAGGCGGGCGGCGACGCGGGCGCCGCGGACGCTGGTGCCCTGGGGGTCCAGCGGCGGGCTGACGACGGCGGCGCCGAGGCGACCGGGAGCGGAGAGGACGAGGGCGCCCGAGACGCTCGACTTGGCGGGGACGCCGACCGCGCGCATCCAGCGGCCCGAGCCGTCGTAGACGCCGCACGTCGCCATGACCGCGACCACGTCGCGGGCGACCGAGGCCGGCACGACCCGCTCGCCGGTCCCCGGGTGCACGCCGCCGAACGCGAGCGTCGCGCCCATCGCGGCCAGGTCGCGGACGTCGACCAGCACGGCGCACGCCCGGGCGTACGCGGAGACGGCGTCGTCGGCGCTGCGGTGCAGGGTGCCCTCCGCGCGCATCAGGTGCGCGAGGGCGTGGTTCCGGTCGCCGAGGAGGTGCTCGTCGGCGGCGACGCTCTCGTCGACGGAGAGCGGGCGGCCGGCGAAGGCGGAGAGGCCGCGGAGGATCCGCTCGCTCCGGCCGTCGGCGTCGCCGCCGTCGACCAGGGCGGCGGTCAGCAGCGCTCCCGCGTTGACCATCGGGTTCGGCGGGCGCCCGGTGCCGCTCTCGAGCTTGAGGGCGTCGAAGGCCTCGCCGGTGGGCTCGGTGCCGACGCGGTCGAGCGCGTCACCGCCGGTGTCGAGGAGCGCGAGCGCGAACAGGAACGGCTTCACGGCCGACTGGATGCTGAACCGCGACTCCGCGTCGGCGCTCGCGCGGACGGACCCGTCGGGCAGGACGAGCGCGATCGCGCACAGACCCGGGTCGGCGTCCGCGAGCGCGGGGATGCTGTCGTCGACCTCGCCCCCGTCGTCCGGCAGCACCTCCCGGCGCAGCGCCTCGAGGTCGAAGGCCAGGGGATCGGGGAGGGGGCTCATCCGTCCACTCTGTCAGGGCGGGGAGCCCGTCGCGTCCCGGGCCTCAGACGAGCCCGAACTCCGCGTCCAGCGCGTCCAGCTCCGCGGCGAACGACGCGCGCAGACTCTCCTTCTCGGCGGCGGGCAGCCAGGAGGCCTCCGCTCCGGTGAGCGCCATCTCGCGCAGCTGACCGGCGGTCGCGCCGATCGGGCCGGCGGCGAGGCGGTACTCGTCGGCGAGCGTGGTCGGGAACATCCCGGGATCGTCGGAGCACGGTACGACCCGCAGTCCCGCGTCCAGCATCGCCCGGATGGACGCGCGCCGCCAGGGCCGCCAGGAGCGGCGCGAGGTCGTCGAGGCGACGGTGAACACCACGCCCTGCTCGCGGACGCGCTCGACGACGGCGGGGTCCTCGAGGACGAAGTAGCCGTGGTCGATCCGGTCGCAGCCCAGCAGATCGAGGCAGGTCGTCGTGTTGGCCGCGGTCGGGGCGTGCTCGGAGGAGTGGGCGGTCCGGCCCAGGCCGGCCTCCCCGGCGAGGCGGTAGGCGTCGGCGAAGCGCTCGGGCGGACCCGCCGTCTCGAGGTTGTCGAGCCCGATCCCCGCCACGTACTCGTGGGGGTGGCGGACGACCTCGCGGACCAGCTCGAGCGCCTCCTCCCCGCTGCGGCCCGCGGCCTGAGCCGGGACGGTTCCCGACGGGACCCGCGGGTCCGCGCGGCTCCGGGAGGCCGGACGCGGTCCCGCGGGTGGGGCGCCGCTACGCCGTGAGCGCGACCGCCGTCCACGAGACGGGCGGGAGGGTCAGCGTCAGCACGCCGTCCTCGAGCGTCGCCGGGGCCTCGCGCAGGCGCACGCGGTCCTGGTCGTCACGCGTGTTCTTCGCGTAGGGGTCCTCGTCGAACAGGGCCACCGCCTCCGCGATGCTCGAGACTCCGAGGCCGCTGACGTCGACGGTGACCTCGATCGGCTCCGTCTGCGAGCGGTTCACCAGGAAGACGGCCGCGCGGCCCTCGTCGACGGTGGCGACGGAGTCGATGAGCGGAGCGTCGCCGTGACGGGCGGTCGAGTAGGTCCCCGCGTCGATCCGGGGGCGCAGCACCGAGCCGGAGGCCAGGCGCGCGGTGGTCGAGAACGGGAAGAACGTGGTCTGGCGCCACGCGGCTCCGCCCGGCTCGGTCATGATCGGCGCGATCACGTTGACGAGCTGCGCGAGGGAGGCGGAGGTGACCCGGTCGGAGTTCTTCAGCAGCGTGATCATCAGGTTGCCGAGGACGACGGCGTCGGCGACGGAGTAGACGTCCTCGAGCAGGCGCGGGGCGTAGGCCCACTCGCGGGTGCTCTGGTCGCCCTCGGCGTCGGCCTTCTCCTTCGCCTGCCACTCCTCGAGGTACCAGACGTTCCACTCGTCGAAGGAGAGCTTGATGTCCTTCGTCTTCTTGAGCTTGAACTTCACGTGGTCCACGGTCGCCGCGACGGTGGCGATGAAGTACTCCATGTCGAGGGAGGAGGCGAGGAAGGAGCCGAGGTCTCCGTCGTACTCCTGGTAGTAGGCGTGGCACGAGACGTACTCGACGTCGTCGTACGCGTGCTCGAGGACCACGCGCTCCCACTCGCCGAAGGTCGGCATCGACGAGCTCGACGAGCCGCAGACGACCAGCTCGAGCGAGGGGTCGGCGATCTTGAGGGCCTTGGCGGTGCGGGAGGCGAGCTTGCCGTAGTCGTCAGCGCTCATGTGGCCGACCTGCCAGGGGCCGTCCATCTCGTTCCCGAGGCACCACATGCGGATGTCGTAGGGCTCGGTCCCGCCGTTGGCGATGCGCTGGTCGGCGAGAGCGGTGCCGGCCGGTCCGTTGGCGTACTCGAGGACGTCGAGCGCCTCGAGGACGCCGCGGGTGCCGAGGTTGACGGCGTACATGATCTCGCTGCCGGTCAGCTCCGCCCACTTCGCGAAATCGTCCAGCCCGACCTCGTTGGTCTCGAGCGAGTGCCAGGCCAGGTCGCGGCGGCGGGGGCGCTCGGAGCGCGGGCCGACGCCGTCCTCCCAGCGGTAGCCCGAGACGAAGTTGCCGCCGGGGTAGCGGATCGTCGTGGTGCCCAGCTCCTTGACCAGCTCGACCACGTCGAGGCGGAACCCGTCCTCGTTCGAGGCGGGGTGGCCGGGCTCGTAGATGCCGTCGTACACGCAGCGGCCGAGGTGCTCGACGAACGAGCCGAAGAGGCGCGGAGTGACGGGGGCGACGACCGCGGCGGGGTCGAGGCTGATGCGCGCGGTGGCGGCGGGGGCGTCGGTCATGAGGGCCTTTCGGGCTTCGGGCTCCCGCAGCGGGCTCGGCGGCGAGCGGTCTTTCTAACGTTGTACACGATGGTCCGCCCCGGCTCGGCCGCTGTCAAGAGCGGCACGGGCCCCTCCTGCCTCGCTGCTCGCCGCTGCCGACGGCGGCAGACCTCTTCGGGCGTCGCGTCTCCCCGCCGCCGCTCAGCGCACCTGTGCTCGACTGGGCGGGTGCCCTCCTCCGATGCCGTCACCGACGCCTGCTCCGAGCTCGCCGACCGCGCCGACGCCCTCGCGGCGTCGCATCCCCGCCCGCGGGCGTTCCTCGCGGCCGTCGCGAAGGACGTCGCCGGCATCCGCAGTGCCCCGCTCGGCGCCCTCGACCTGGCGCACGGCGGCCGCAACCGGGTCCGGGGGAAGGGCTTCCGCCGCCCCTACGACGACGGCACCCGCGGCCAGGCCCGCCACTTCGCCGGCGTCGCGGGCGCCACGCTGTACCTCGGCGGCCCGCTCGCGCACCTGTTCCTCCGCACCGTCGGCGGCGACGTCCGCGGCTCGGCCGACGACCGGCTGACGACGCGGGCCGTGGAGTGGAGCCGGCTCCTCCGCTGCGGCGAGCTGGCCGTCGCGGACGCGGGAGCGTGGATCCGCCGCGAGATCTGCGGCAGCGGGACCTGCGCCTAGGCCCCGGCCGACGCCCGTCCGACGGCCGGGTCCTCCGCGATCGGCCGGCCCGCGGTCGACTCCCGGGCGACCACGGTGAACGCCGCCTCGTAAAGCGTCCCGGGGCCGGTGCGGGTGCCCTCGATCCGGGCCTGCAGCACCTCGACCGCGGTGCGCGCGATCTCGTCGCGCCCCGAGTCCACGGTGGAGAGGCTGGGGGAGGAGTAGCCCGCCTCGTCGATGTCGTCGAAGCCGATCACCGCCACCTCCTCGGGCACGCGGACCCCCGCCTCCTGGAGCGCGCGGACCGCGCCGAGCGCGAGGGTGTCGTTGAGTGCGAACACGGCGTCGAAGTCGAGCCCGGAGGCGAGCACGCGGCGCATCGCCTCGGCGCCGCCGGAGCGCCGCCACGGGCCCGAGACGCCGATCATCCGCTCGTCGTAGGCGATGCCGGCCTCGGCGAGCGCGGCGCGGTAGCCCTCGAGGCGGAGCGACGCCGAGCTGACGGCGGCGTCGGGGTGGGTCCCGAGCGCCACGATCCGGCGCCTTCCGGAGGCGAGCAGGTGCGCGGTGGCCGCGTGCGCCGCCGCGGTGTTCTGCATGGTGACGTGGTCGACCAGCCCGGTGAAGATCCGCTCGCCGAGCAGCACCAGGGGGAAGCCGACCGCGAGCGCGTCCTCGTCGGCGAGGCCCAGCGGGCTGAAGAGCAGGCCGTCGGTGAGCTGCCGGCGCTCGCTCGCCAGGACGCTCCGCTCGCGCTCGGGGTCGCCGCCGGTCTGCTCGATCAGCACCGTCAGGCCGCGCTCGTCGGCGGCGCGCATCACGCTGTCGGCGAGCTCGGCGAAGTAGGGGAGGCTCAGCTCCGGCAGGGCGAGGCCGATCACGCCGGTGCGGCCGCGGCGCAGGCTCCGCGCGGAGAGGTTGGGGCGGTAGCCCAGTTGCGCGATGGCCGCCTGCACCCGGGAGCGGGTGGCCGGGCGCACGTGCGGATAATCGTTGATCACGTTCGAGACGGTCTTGATCGAGACGTCGGCGGCGCGGGCGACGTCGTGCAGCGTGACGGCCACGGTCCTCCCTCCGCTCGGCCCTCACGCTACCCCGGGGCTCCGCTCCGGCCTGTCGCGGATCGACGCCGGGGCGGCGTGCGGGCGGGGCGCGCCGCCGGAGCAGGACGCGCCCCGCGGCCGATCAGGTGTACCAGCTGGGCTCGGGGACGGTGTCGAGCAGGGCGAAGACGCCGACCTCGCGGCGCTTGTAGGGCAGCGGATCGTGCAGGGAGTGGGTGCGGAGGTTCCGCCAGTAGAGGTCGAGTCCGACCGAGCTCGCGGAGGCGCGGGCGCCGGTCAGCTCGAAGACGCGGGTCGCCGTCGCGAGGCCGTCCTCCACGATCCGCGCCTTGGCCGCGGCGATCCGCACGGCGATCTCGCCGCGGCGCCGAGGCGTCAGCTCCTCGCGCGGAGCGTGCAGCGCGGCCGAGAGCGCGGCCCCCGTCGCGTCGATCAGCGCCTCGTCGGCCCAGAGCCGGGACTGCAGGTCGCCGTATCCCTCGAGCACGTACCACTCGTCGCCGGCGCGCTCCTTGTCGTCGCCGCCGTACGGCCAGGCCCGGGTGCGCTCGCGGGTGTACTGCGCCGCGCGCTCGAGAGCTCCCTGCGCGATGCCGAGGTAGAACTCGGCGAAGACCTGCTGGATGACGGGCACGTTGAGGGTGTTGTAGACGAGCGGACGGTAGACCCTGTCGACGAAGCCGGCCGCGGCCGCCCACGGCACGCGGACGCCGCGGATCTCGACGGAGCCGGACTCGGTGAGCCGCTGGCCGAGGCTGTCCCAGTCGCGGCCGAAGACGATCCCCTCCTGATCGGTGGGGACGATCGCGAAGAGGTGGGTGTCCGTCCCCTCGAGCACCCCCTCGAGCACGGTCAGGTCGCTGACCACGCCGCCGGTCGAGAACGACTTGCGGCCGGTGAAGACCAGCTCGTCGCCCTCCTCCCGCACGGTGAGGTCGGAGTCGCGCGGGTTCACCGCGCCTCCGTAGAGGAGGTCCCCCTCGGTCGCGAGCTGCTCGACCGCGATGATCTGCTCAGGGGTCCCCACGAGGCGGGCCGCCCAGGCCCAGAGGTAGTGGTAGCCGAGCAGCTGGCCGATCGAGCCGTCGCCGCGCGCGACGGTGCGGACGACGCGGAGGGCGGTGGTCCACTCCTGGGCACCGCCGCCGTGCTCGGCGGGCCCGAGCAGCGTGACGAGGCCGGCCGCCTTGAGCAGGGCGACCTCGGCGAAGGGGGCGGCGCCGGCGCGGTCGCGCTCGAGGGCGTCGGTCGCGAGCACGGCGGCGACCTCCTCGGCGCGGACGAGCCAGGCGTCAGGGGAGTCGGGCCGGGGTGCGGCCGACCAGTGCTCGGCGGCGGCGTCGATCGTCGTCGCGGCGTCGGCGCCGGCGGTCGTGGGTGCGGTGGTGGTCACGGTGTCCTCGTCTCGTCGGGGGCGGTGTGCAGCGACTGTGCCAGGGGCGAGGTGTCCGGAGCGAGGCGTATGTCGCCCCGTGTCCGCGTGTGTCCGCGGATGACCGGCGGGCGCCTCCGCACGATTTTGACAATCGTTATCAATAGCCGTTAGCGTGGGGGCACCCGCCCGGCCCCTGACCCAGATCGGCTCACCGTGAAGACCCGCCTCCTCGCCCTCACCGCCCTCCTCGGCGGCACCGCGCTCGCCCTGAGCGGCTGCTCCGGAGCGGGCAGCGCCTCCGACAGCTCCGCCGCCGCCGCCGCGGGCGGGCCCGTGAAGGTCGTCGCGTCGACGAACGTCTACGGCGACCTCGTCTCGAGCATCGGCGGCGACCTGGTCGAGGTGACCAGCATCATCGACAGCCCGGACAAGGACCCGCACGAGTACGAGGCCACCGCCCGCGACCAGCTCGCCGTGTCCGGCGCGACCCTCGTGATCGAGAACGGCGGCGGCTACGACCACTTCCTCGACACCATGATCAGCGCGGCCGGCACCGAGGCCCCCGTCATCACGGCCACCGTGATCGCCGGCCTGGAGGACGTCCACGACCACGCGGAGGAGGAGGAGTCGGAGGGCGGGCACGAGCACGCGGAGTTCAACGAGCACGTCTGGTACGACCTCTCGGTGATGAAGGAGGTCGCGGGGCGGATCGGCGACGAGCTCGCCGCGCTCGACCCCGACAACGCCTCCGCCTACTCCGCCAATCTCGCCACCCTCGACGAGGGGCTCGACGCCCTGATCGCCCGCGAGGGCGAGCTGAAGGGCGCGCTCTCCGGCCGCTCCATCGCGATCACCGAGCCCGTCCCGCTGTACATGACCGATGCGCTCGGCCTGACCGACGCGACTCCCGAGGCCTTCAGCGAGGCGGTCGAGGAGGGCACCGACGTCCCCGCGACCACGCTCCAGGAGACGCTCGCCCTGTTCTCCGGCGAGGCCGTCGACGCGCTGATCTACAACGAGCAGACCGAGGGCGCGCAGACGGACGCGGTGCTCGACGCCGCGAAGGCCGCCGGGATCCCGGCCGTCCCCGTCACCGAGACGCTGCCCGAGGGCGACGACTACATCGGCTGGATGACCGCCAACCTCGACGCGATCGAGGGAGCCCTCTCCCAGTGAGCCACGACTCCCCGACCAGGCCCGTCTCCCCGGAGGCGGGCCCTTCGGCGTCCGTGCTGCGGCTGCGCGGCGCCGGCCTCCGCTTCGGCGACCGCGAGCTGTGGAGCGGCGTCGACCTCGACGTGCGCGCCGGCGAGTTCGTCGCGGTGCTCGGCGCGAACGGCTCCGGCAAGACGAGCCTCCTGCGCGCGGTGCTCGGCCAGCAGCAGCTGAGCGCGGGGGAGCTGCAGGTGCTCGGCGAGCCCGTGCACCGCGGCAACCGGCGCATCGGCTACATCCCGCAGCAGAGGCTCGCCGACGAGGGCACGCCGCTGCGCGCGCGCGATCTGCTCGGGCTCGGGATCGACGGCCACCGGTTCGGCCTGCCCCTGCCCTCCCGCTCCCGGCGCGCGGCCGTCGACGCGCTGCTCGAGGCCGTCGGCGCCACCGCCTTCGCCGACGCCCCCATCGGCAGCCTGTCCGGCGGCGAGCAGCAGCGCGTCCGCGTCGGCCAGGCGCTCGCGGGCGACCCGGCGCTCCTGCTCTGCGACGAGCCGCTGATCGCGCTCGACCTCGCCCACCAGCGCGCGGTCAGCGAGCTGATCGACCGGCACCGCCTTGAGCGGAACCTCGGCGTCCTCTTCGTCACGCACGACGTGAATCCGGTGCTCGGCATGGTGGACCGCGTGCTCTACCTCGCCGGCGGCCGGTTCCGGATCGGCACCCCCGACGAGGTCCTGCGCTCGGAGGTGCTCAGCGAGCTCTACGATGCACCCGTCGACGTGATCCGCGCCCGGGGCCGGGTCATCGTGGTCGGCGCCCCCGACCACTCGCACGTGCACGAGCACGAGGAGGGGCAGTCGTGACGGACGTCTGGTCGCAGATCTTCGACTTCTCGGACTACGGAGCGCTGCTGTCGCTCCTGATGAACTCGGTGATCGCCGGCGCGGTCCTCGGAGTGGTCGGCGGGCTCATCGGCGTCTTCGTGATGTCGCGCGACATGGCCTTCGCGGTCCACGGCATCAGCGAGCTCTCGTTCGCGGGGGCGTCCGCGGGGCTGCTGCTGGGCGTCGGCGTCGTCGAGGGATCGATCGTCGGCTCGCTGATCGCGGCGGTCCTGATCGGCGTGCTCGGCTCGCGCGCCCGCGACCGCAACTCGATCATCGCGGTGCTGATGCCGTTCGGACTCGGCATCGGCATCCTCTGCCTGGCCCTCTACCCGGGCCGCAGCGCGAACAAGTTCGGCCTGCTCACGGGTCAGATCGTCGCGGTCGACGACCCGCAGCTCGGGTGGCTGATCGGCATCTCGGTGGTCGTCCTCGTCGGTCTCGCGCTGATCTGGCGCCCCCTCACCTTCGCGAGCGTCGACGCCGACGTGGCGGCCGCGCGCGGCATCCCCACCCGGGCGCTCTCGATCGCGTTCATGCTCCTGCTCGGCCTCGCGGTCGCCGTCTCGGTGCAGATCGTCGGCTCGCTGCTCGTGCTCGCGATCCTGGTGACGCCGGCGGCCGCGGCGCTGCGCCTCTCCGCCTCGCCGGTGGTCGTGCCGCTGCTGAGCGTGCTCTTCGCCGTCGGCGCGCTGGTGGGCGGCATCCTGCTCGCGCTGGGCGGATCGATCCCGATCAGCCCCTACGTGACGACGATCTCGTTCGCGATCTACGCGGTCTGCCGGATCATCGGCCGGAAGGGCGTCCGGCGCTCCCGGCTCGCCGTCGGCGGGGGGCGGTAGCGTGGCCCGGGACGTGCGGAGTGGAGGTGGTCCAGTGGTCAAGCGCAACACGTGGCAGCGCGAGGCGGTGCGCGAGGCCCTCGGGCGTCGCGAGGACTTCGTCAGCGCCCAGGGCCTGCACAGTGCGCTGCACGCCTCCGGCTCGCCGATCGGGCTCGCGACGGTCTACCGCGCGCTCTCGGACCTGGCCGTTGAGGGCGAGGCCGACTCGCTGCAGTCGCCCGAGGGCGAGAGCCTCTACCGCGCCTGCACGCCGGGGACGCACCACCACCACCTGATCTGCCGCCGCTGCGGGCTGACGGTCGAGATCGCGGCCGACGAGGTCGAGGAGTGGGCGCGCTCGGTCGCGTCGCAGAACGGATTCACGGACGCGCACCACGTCGTGGACGTCTTCGGGCTCTGCGCGGCCTGCACCACGGAGCTCGCCGAGGCCTGAGGCCGGTCCGGCCGGGAGCCCGTCCGCGGGCGACCGTCGATCCTGGTCCGGCTCAGGCCGGGAGGAACACGCCGATCGACCGGTCCTTCACCACGGAGCCGGCGGGCAGCACCCGCCCGCTCATCGCGAGGTAGACGCCCGGCGGCAGCAGCTGCACGGCGGCCACCGCGGTGCCGAGGTTGAACGCGGCATCGCTGTCGAGCATCCGTGCGGGCTGCATCGCGCCGGTGAGGACGACCACCCGATCGCGGACGACGCCGAGGGCCTCGGCCGTCGCGGTCATCGTGTCGGTGCCGTGGGTGAGGACGATCCGATCCTCCTCGGCGGCGAGCACCCGCTCGCGGATGAGGGCCCGATCGGCGTCGTCGAGCTCGAGGCTGTCCTTGGCGAGGACCTCCTCGACGCGGAACTCGAGCGTGGTGAGCACCGGGGCGAGCAGGCGCGGCACCATCGGGGCGCCGATCTCGAGCTCGCCCGCGAGCGAGTACTCCTTGTCGACGGTGCCACCGGTGGTGAGGACGAGGATGCGGTCAGTCACGCGATCAGACTAGGCGCCGCCTCCGACACCGGCACGTTCGTGCGCAGTGGCCGCGCCACGGCGGCGACGGCGGCCCGCATCGGGAACGATGGAGGGCATGACATCCTCCTCCCCGTCCCTCCTCCGCACCGGCGCCAAGGTGCTCCTCGGCTCCGCCCTCCTCTTCGCGGGGGTGAGCCACCTCACCCGCAAGCGGGAGGAGTTCCAGGCGCAGGTGCCCGAGTGGGTGCCGCTGGACAAGGACGCGGTCGTGCTCGCCTCGGGCGTGGTCGAGATCGGCCTGGGCGCCTCGCTGGTGCTCGCGCGCCGACGGGCGCCGCTGGTCGGAGCCGCGGCCGCCGCCTTCTTCACCGCGATCTTCCCGGGCAACGTCTCGCAGTGGGTGACGCGGACGAGCGCCTTCGGCCTCGACACCGACCGCAAGCGCGCCGTGCGCCTCGCGTTCCAGCCGCTGCTGGTGGCGTGGGCGCTCTGGTCGACCCGTCGTCCGCGGGGCTGATCCCTCTCATCGGATCCCGCTCGCCGGGCGGCACGACGCCGGCCGTGAGCGCGTGCCGCCCGCCGCCCGCCTCGGAGCATCCCCCTCAGCCGCCGCCCTGCTGCGCCTCGGCCAGCAGCGGCGCGAGCAGCTCCTCGATCCGGCGCCGCGCCCCCTCGGCGTCGCCTGCGGCGATCGCCTCGACCAGCTCGGCGTGCTGCCGGGCGTGCACGTCCTCCTCGCCGACGACGTCCTCCTCCAGCACCGACTCGAACATGCCGGTGAGGCCGTCGTAGAGCTCGACGAACAGGTCGTTGTGGGTCGCGACGACGACGGCCCGGTGCAGCGCGGTGTCCGCGGCGATCCGCTCGGCGAGCTCCGGCGCCTCCCACGAGCGGGCCCGGCGGGCCAGCAGGGCGCGGAGGGAGGCGACGTCCTCCCCGGTGCGGCGCTCGGCCGCCAGCGCGGCCGTCGCCCCGTCGATCGCGAACCGCAGCTCGAGGCCCTCCCGGCGGGCGGCGCTCGGGATGCGGCGGCGCAGCGATTCGGCGAGCTGCGAGCGCGCGGTGACGAACGTGCCGCGCCCCTGCTCCCGCCGCACGAGGCCCGCCTGCACGAGGGCCTGGACGGCCTCGCGGACGGAGTTGCGTCCGGCGCCGGTCCAGCGGGCGAGCTCGGCCTCCACCGGGATCCGCTCGCCGACGGCCCAGCGGCCGGAGCGGATCTCCTCGTGGAACAGCGCCGTGACGTGGTCGATCACGCTCTCGCGCTGGAACGGCGCCGCGGGGCTAGACTCGCCAGGATTCATCCCATCATCCTATCTCTCGGGGACTCCATGACCGCAGCACCGATGCTCCGCGCCACCGCCCTCCTGGCCCTCGCCGCCATCGCGATCACCGCGCTGAACCTCCGCACCGCCGTCACCGGCTTCAGCCCGCTGCTCGACACGATCGGCGCCGATCTCGGCTTCGGGCCCTCGCTCTACGGGGCGCTGGGGACGATCGTCACCGCCTCCTTCGCCGTCTTCGGCTTCGTCGCCGCGGCCGTCTCGCGCCGGATCGGCCTGGAGCGCACGCTCGCGATCGCGACGCTGGTGACCACACTGGGCATCGCCCTCCGCGCGCTCAGCCCGAGCCCGGTCGCTCTGGTGCTCTCGACCGTCGTCGCCTTCGCGGGCGTGGGCACCACGAACGTGCTCATCGTGCCGATCGTGAAGCGGTACTTCGCCGAGCGGATCAAGACGGTCAGCTCGCTCTACCTGGCGCTGCTGCAGGTGGGCCAGTTCGTCGCTCCGCTGGTCGCGGTGCCGCTGGCCTCGACGGCGGGGTGGCGCTGGGCGATCGGGATCTGGGCCGTGATGACGGCCGCGGCCTGCCTGCTCTGGGCGGCGCTCGCGGCCCGCGGAGGAGGCGGGGCGGCTCCGGCCGCCGCCGGCGGCCGCGTGGACGGGGCGTGGCGCACGCCGCTGCTCTGGGCGATGGTGCTGATGCTCGGGGTGACCGGTCTGCACACCTACGGGATCATCACCTGGCTGCCGACGATCCTCGTCGACGCGGGCGCGGATCCGGCGCAGGGCGGGGCGCTGCTGGCGCTGTTCTCGGTGTTCGGCCTCGCCGCCGCCTTCGTGGTGCCGCCGCTGACGCTGGGGATGCGCAACCCGGTCGTGGTCGTGGTGGTGTGCTGCGCGCTGCTCGCGGTCGGCTACGCGGGCCTCGTCGTCGCTCCGCTGGAGGGTGCCGTGGCGTGGGTGGTCTGCCTCGGGCTCGGCGTCAGCACGTTCCCGATGACGCTGACGCTCGTGAACGCGCGGACGCGGACGACCACCGGCTCCTCGACCCTCTCCGGCGCCACGCAGGGGCTCGGCTACGGGCTCGCCTGCCTCGGTCCGCTGCTGATCGGCGTGCTCTACGAGGCGCAGGGGGACTGGGGCGGCGCGTACGCGCTGCTGTTCGCCGGAGTGGCGGTGCTGCTGGTCAGCGGGATCGTCGCGTGCCGTCCGCGGTTCCTCGAGGACGAGGCGGCGCTCCGCCGGGCCTGAGCGGCGGCGCTCAGCGCGACGCGGCCGGAGCGAGGGCGGAGACGATCCGCCCCAGCCCGAAGCGCCAGGCGCTCTCCACGTCGCCGCCGAGGGTGAAGGCGCCGGTGATCTCCATCCCGATGAACCCCGTCGCCCAGGCGGTCAGCGTGCGCGCCGCCTCGAGGGCGTCCTCCTCGCCCGCCAGCTGCGCGGTGAGGTCCAGCAGGCGGGCGCTCGCCGCGTCGCGGTACTCCTGGGCGGCGACGGGAGTGCCGGGAGCGGGGGCCGTCACGAGGAGGAACGCGGCCTGCCCGGCCTCTGGCCGGAGCTCCTCGCCGAGCTGCGCGCGATCGGCCGCACCCTCGACGACGTGCGCGGCGTCGTGCTGACCCACGGCGATTCCGACCACGTGGGCTTCGCCGAGCGCCTGCGCCGCGACCACGGCGTGCCGGTCCACGTGCACGCCGCCGACGCCGAGCGGGCGAAGGGCGGGGCGAAGCCGAGGACCGCGACACCGCGGCTGCGCGTCCTGCCGCTCCTCGGCTTCGCGGCCTACGCGCTGCGGAAGGGCATCGCGACGGTCCCGCCGCTCACCGAGGTCGTGGAGGTGCACGACGGGCAGACGCTCGACCTGCCGGGCGCTCCGCGCGTGATCGCGCTCCCGGGCCACTCCCCGGGGAGCATCGCCGTGCACGTGCCGCTCGCCGACGCGGTCTTCGTCGGCGACGGGCTGACCACCCGCCACGTGCTCACCGGTCGCACGGGTCCGCAGCCCGCGCCCTTCACCGACGAGCCGGAGCAGGCGCTCGCGTCGCTCCGGGCGCTCCTGCCCACCGGGGCGCGCTGGGTGCTCCCGGGCCACGGAGCGCCGTGGAGCGGCGGGATCGAGGCGGCGGTCCGGCTGGTCGAGAGCGCCTGAGGCCCGGAGCCGCTCAGGAGGCGGGGACGAGCTTCCAGCGGTCGGCGAGGATCTCGAGGCCCTTGTCGAAGGTCGCCGACCACGCCGTGACGTCGTGGGCGCTGTCCGGCACCTCGAGGTAGGTGGCGCTCATGCCGGCGGCGACGGCCGCGGCGTAGACGGTCTTCGCCCCGGGGAGGAACGAGGTGTCCTCGGCGCCGACTCCGAAGATCGCGACGGTGCCGGTGTAGGGGGCGTTCTCCGCGAGGACGTTCACCGGCTTCGCGGCCTCGTAGGCGGCCTGGTCGCCGCCGAACCCCTGCGCGACCGTCGCCGCCTCGCTGCCGAGGGTCGGCGCGAGCTCGCCCGAGGCGTCGACGATGTTGCCGAAGAGCGACGGGTGGCCGGCGCCGAGCTGGATCGAGCAGGTCCCGCCCTGCGAGAGGCCGCCGATCGCCCAGTGCTGCGCGTCGCCGAGCACCGGCAGGTTGGCGCGGATCCAGTTCGGGACGTCGACGGTGAGGTAGGTGGCGGACTTCCCGAGCGGCGAGTCGACGCACATCGGGTTCCTGTCCGGATCGCCCAGCTGGTCGGGCGACACGACGATCGGCGCGAGGCCGGCGTGAGCGGCGGCGTAGGCGTCGAGGGTCTGCTGGAACTTCTCGGTCGAGAGCGGATCGGAGGGCGACCCCGGCTGCCCCGAGAGCATGATCATCACCGGCAGCAGCGGCGGTGCCGCGGTGAGGGCCGCGGGCGGGAGGTAGACCACCGCGTCGCGGGCCGGGAAGCCCGACGCGGTGGCGGGGATGGCGACCGTCGAGACCGAGCCGACGGCGGGCATCCCGGCCGGGGCCGTCCATGTCGCGAGGTCCGAGTGCGGTCCGTCCGCGGCGGCGACCGGCACGGAGGAGTCGGAGTACGCGCTGATCCCGAGCGCGCTGCGCACCGTGGGGTACTGGCCGAAGTCGATGTTGACGGTCATCGCGGCCGCCGCGACGACGAGCACTCCGGCCGCGAGCGATGCGAGAACCCCCCGCGCGCGGCGGCGGGCGATCGCGTGCCCGAGGACGACCAGGGCGACGCCCAGCCCGCCGATCCCGAGGCCGATCGCGACCCGGGTGACCGGCGTGAAGTCGACGCCGAACGGCCCGTCGGGCCCGTCGACGAGGGCGGCCAGGGCGGCGCCGCCGATCAGGCCCAGGAGGAGGACCGCGACGGCGATCCCGCCGCGCCGGGAGCGCCCGCGGCGGGGAGCGCGGACGTGGGCGGCGAGCAGGAGGAGGAGCGCTCCGATCGCGAGCACGTAGACGGCGACGACGAGGGGGCCGGAGACGAGGCTCAGGTCGAGGAGAGAGGTCATGCGTCGATCCGGTCGGAGGGTGCTCGGGCGGGGGTCAGTCTGGCGGCGGTCTCTGGAGGAGAGCCGGGAGCTGTCGGGAGCGATTCTCCTCCCCGGGCGCGAATCCACCGAGCTCTCCACCGATCGGGCGCAACCCCGCGCGCCGCGCCGCCGCTCCCGCCTAGCGTGGGACTCCCGACGCACACCGCGCCCTCACGAAGGAGCCCGCACCATGACGCAGCACCCCCGCCTCGAGACCTCCTCCCGCGAGGCCCGCGCATGAGCCGCGGAGTCGCCGTCGTCACGGGCGGCACGGCCGGGCTCGGACGCGCCACGGTCCGCGAGCTCGCCTCCCGCGGCTGGGACGTCGCCGTGCTGGCGCGCGGCGAGGACGGACTGGCGGCCACGGTGGCCGAGATCGAGCAGAAGGGCCGGCGCGGGCTGGGCATCCCGACCGACGTGGCCGACCGCGAGGCCGTCGAGTCGGCGGCCGACCGGGTCGAGGCCGAGCTCGGCCCGATCGAGCTGTGGGTCAACGACGCGATGGTCGGCGTCTTCGGCGAGTTCCTGTCGACCGAGCCCGCCGACTTCGAGCGCGCCGTGGGCGTCAACTTCTTCGGCTTCGTCAACGGCACCCGCGCAGCCCTCTCCCGGATGACCCCGCGCGACCGCGGGCACGTCATCCAGGTCGGCTCCGCCCTCGCGCACCGGGGCATCCCGCTGCAGGCCGCGTACTGCGCCTCCAAGTTCGGCGCCCGAGGCTTCACCGAGGCCGTCACCGCGGAGCTGCTGCACGCGAAGAGCCGCGTGCGCCTGTCCGAGGTCGACATGCCGGCGCTCAACACCATCCAGTTCAACTGGGTGAAGTCGCAGCTGCCGCACCACCCGCAGCCCGTGCCGCCGATCTACGAGCCCGAGGTGGGCGCGATCGCGATCGCCGACGTGGCCGACAAGCCGCGCCGCCGCACCTGGGTCGGCGAGCCGACCGCTGGCACCATCCTCGGCGACCGCTTCGCCGGGCGCTTCATGGACTGGTACCTCGCCCGCAGCGCCTTCGACGGTCAGCAGGCCCCCGACAAGACGGAGCCGATGCTCCCGAACAACGTGTATGAGCCGGTCCCCGGCGATCACGGCGCCCGCGGCCTCTTCAGCGACCGCGCGCACACCATGACGCCCCAGATCTGGATGATCCGCCACCGCGCCCTGAGCTACGCGGGGGCCGCCGCGGCCCTCGCCGCCGGCGCCGCGGGCGTCGTCTCGGCCCTGCGGAGGAAGTGACCGTGGTCGACGCCGTCGTCATCGGGGCGGGCCCCAACGGCCTCGCCGCCGCGGTCACGCTCGCGCGGGCCGGGCTCTCGGTCACCGTGCTCGAGCGCAACGAGACGATCGGCGGCGGCGCGCGCACGGCGGAGCTGACGCTGCCCGGCTTCCACCACGACGTCTGCTCGGCGGTGCACCCGATGGCACTCGCGTCCGGCTTCTTCCGCGCCTTCGGGCTCGACCGGCGCATCGAGCTGGTCGTCCCCGAGATCTCGTACGCGCATCCTCTCGACGGCGGCCGCGCGGGCATCGCCTACCGCGACCTCGACCGCACGGTCGAGGCGCTGGGGCGCGACGGAGCGGCGTGGCGCGCCCTGATGGGACCTCTCTCCGAGCGGGCCGACCGCGTCGCGGGCTTCACCAACGACGCGCTGCTGCGGATCCCGACGGACCCGAGCGTGCTGATCCGCTTCGGACTGCGGGTGCTCGAGCAGGGCACCCCGGTGTGGAATCTGCGCTTCCGCGAGGACGTCGCCCCGGCGATGTTCTCCGGGGTCGCCGCGCACTCGATCCGCCCGATGCCGAGCCCGTCGACGGCCGCGGCCGCCCTGGCGCTCGGCGCCTACGCCCACGCGCGCGGCTGGCCGGTGCCGATCGGAGGCAGCCAGTCGATCGTCGACGCGCTCGCCGACGACCTCCGGGCGCACGGCGGCACCATCGAGACCGGCGTCGAGGTGACCTCGCTCTCGGAGCTGCCCCCGGCCCGCGCCGTGCTCGTCGACGGCACGCCGACGGCGCTGCTCGCGATGGCGGGGGACCGGCTGCCCCCGGCGTACGCCGCGGCCCTCCAGCGCTTCCGCTACGGCAACGGCGTGGCCAAGGTCGACTTCGCCCTCGACGGACCGGTGCCGTGGACGAACCCGGAGCTCGCCGGCGCGGGCACGCTGCACGTGGGAGGCAGCCGCGCCGAGATCGCGGCCGCCGAGCGCGACGTGAAGCGCGGCCGGCACAGCCGCAGCCCCTACGTGCTGGTGGCGCAGCCCTCGATCGCCGATCCGACCCGGGCGCCCGAGGGCAAGCACGTCCTCTGGGCGTACACGCACGTCCCCCGGTACTCGCCCGCCGACCAGCAGGAGGCGATCACCGCCCAGATCGAGCGCTTCGCCCCCGGGTTCCGCGACCGCGTGATCGGCGCCTCCTCGATGACCGCCCGCGACATGCAGGCCTACAACCCGAACTACCTGGGCGGGGACATCGCTGCCGGAGCCGCGAGCGTCGCGCAGCTGCTCTCGCGCCCGGTCCCCACGACCGACCCGTGGCGGACGCCCGCGAAGGGGCTCTACCTCTGCTCCTCGTCCACCCCGCCCGGGCCGGGCGTGCACGGTATGGCCGGCTGGCACGCCGCCCGCAGCGCGTTGCGGCACGAGTTCGGGGTGCGCGAGTCGCCCGACCTGTCGCCGGAGGCGCGCCCGGCCTGAGCCGCCGCCGTTGCGCTGCGCCCGTCGCCGCCCCCGGCCTGCCAGGCTGAGGGACGGCGCCGCCACGCGCCCCACCCCCACTCGAAGGAGCCCGCGATGTCTCGCACCACCCGCGTCGTCCACTGCCCGCCCGAGTCCGTCTTCGCGGTGCTCGCCTCCGGCTGGCTGTTCCCGAGCTGGGTCGTCGGCGCGTCGCGGATGCGGAAGGTCGACGCCGACTTCCCGCACGTGGGCTCGCAGCTGCACCACTCCTTCGGCCTGTGGCCGCTCGTGATCGACGACCGCACCACGGTTCTCGAGTGGGACCCGCCGCGCCGGATGGTCATCCAGGCCGCCGGCTGGCCGCTCGGCGAGGCCCGGGTGCGCGTCGAGGTCGAGCCGCACGCGCGCGGCGCGAAGGTGCGGATGCACGAGGCGCCCGTGAAGGGCCCGGGCACGCTCGTCCCGAAGCCGCTGATGCACTCGTTCCTCTGGATCCGCAACCGCGAGGCCGTGCGCCGACTCGCCCACATGGCCGAGGCGGGAGCCGCGGGCCGCACGCTCGCGCCCGCCTCGCTCCCCGCGCCCGCCGACCGCGCCGGGATCGACCGGCCGAAGCACGTCTGGGCGCGCCTGACCGGAGCGATCGGGTCGATCGCGGTCGGGACGCTCGTGGTCCGCGGGGTCCTCGCGGCCGTCCGGCGCGCCCGGAGCTGACGGCGCCCGGAGTCAACGGTGCTCGGACCCGACGGCGCCCCGGTCGGACGCCGCCCGGGTCAGACGATCCGCTCGACCAGCCGCACGTGCTGCACCGCGACGCGCTTCGGCTCGCCCGCGAAGGCGGCGTCGCGCTCGGGCGAGGCCAGGTACGCCCGCTCGACCTCGGCGAACGCGTCGGCGTCGCCGGCCGTGCTGACCGCCCAGACGAACTCGTTCACCTCGCGGTCGGCGTAGGCGAACTCGATCCGGAAGCCGTGGGCCTCGCGCGCCGGCACGATCCGCTCGGGGAACCAGGCGAGGAAGTCGTCCATCACCCCGTCCATCAGCTCGTAGCGTCGGAGTTGGATCGTCCTGGTCTCGGCTGCAGCGCTCATGCTGCGACGGTACCCGCCCGGCGGCCGCGCCGTCGCCGCGCTACGCTCGCCGCCGACAGCCCCACGCCGAGGAGGACAGCACGGACCCCCGCCACCGCTCCCTCGCGCTGCTCGTCGCCGGCTGCTTCTTCATGGAGAACCTCGACGCCACGATCGTGACGACCGCCGCGCCCGCGATCGCCGCCGACCTGGGCGTCGACTCCGCCGCGGTCTCGATCACCGTCACCGCGTTCCTCCTCACCGTCGCCGTCCTCATCCCGGCCTCGGGCTGGCTCAGCGAGCGCTTCGGCGTGCGCCGCGTCTTCACCACCGCGATCGCCGTCTTCACCCTCGCCTCCCTGCTCTGCGCGCTCAGCCCCACGCTGCCGCTGCTGGTCGGCGCCCGCGTCCTGCAGGGCGTCGGCGGCGCGCTGATGGTGCCGGTCGGCCGGCTCGCGGTGCTGCGGGCGACTCCGCGGGAGGGGATCATCCACGCCATCGCGATCCTGGTCTGGCCGGGACTGGTCGCCCCCGTGATCGCGCCGTTCCTCGGCGGGCTGCTCACGACCGTCGCCTCCTGGCACTGGATCTTCCTGATCAACCTGCCCCTCGGGGTCGTCGCGTTCGCGATCGCGCGCCGGATCGTCCCCGCCACCGCCGAGAGCGCGCCGCCCCCGCTCGACGTCACGGGGCTGGTGCTCGTCGCGGTCGGTCTCGGCGCGCTGGTCGGAGCGGCGGGGCTCCTCACCGGCTCCGAGCTCGACGGGCGGGCGGTGGCGCCGCTGCTCGTCGGCGCGGTCGTGACGGCGCTCGCCGTGCGGCACCTGCGCCGCGCCGAGCATCCGCTCGTGCGGCTCGACGCCTTCCGCTTCCGCACCTTCCGGGTCGCCAACGCGAGCGGATCGCTCTACCGGGCGACCGTGAACGCGGTGCCGTTCCTGCTCCCGCTGCTGTTCCAGGACGCGTTCGGCTGGAGCCCGGTGCAGGCCGGCTCCGTGGTGCTGGCGCTCTTCGCCGGCAACCTGGCGATCAAGCCGGCCACGACTCCGCTGCTGCGGCGCCTCGGCTTCCGCGGGGTGCTGGTCGCGGCGAGCGCGGTCGGGGCGGCGTGCATGGCGGCGATGGCGTTCCTCGAGCCGGCGACTCCGGTGGCGCTCGTGGTGGCGCTGCTGGTGCTGGGCGGAGTGGCCCGCTCGGCGGGCTTCACGGCCTACAACACCGTCACGTTCGCCGAGGTCCCGCAGGAGGGGATGTCCGGCGCCAACACCCTCAACGCCACCACGCAGCAGATCGCGGCCGGCCTCGGGGTCGCGGTGGGCGCGGTGGCGCTCGCCGTCGGCACCGCGATCGGGCCCGGCCTCGTCCCCTACCGCGTCGCCTTCCTCGCCCTCGCGGTGCTGACCCTCGTGCCGCTCGCCGCCGCCGCCCGGCTCCCGCGCGACTCCGGGAGCGCCCTCACCGCCTGACCCGCGCGGGCGTCAGGCGAGGCCGAGCGCGATGCCGTCGAGGATGTCGTGCGCGGTCGAGCGGACCCGGTCGACGCCCGGCGACGCCTCGTGGACCGCGCGGAGGACCTCGCCCCAGACCAGCGCGCCGGCCGCCAGCACGTCCTCGCGCCCCGGGCGGACCCAGGGGAGGGCCGCCGTCCCCTCCGGAGACAGCGCGGCGAGCTCGTCGCAGGCGGCGAGGACGTCGGAGAGGGGGAGGGACGTCTCGAGCGCGGCGCGGTCGGTGCTGCGGAGGACGTGCGCGGTGATCGTGAGCACGGTCGCGGCGACGCCGACGACGCTCCGGGCCTGCGAGAGGTCGACGGAGGAGGCGGCCAGCGCGGCGGCCACGTCCGCCCGCATCGCCGCGCGCTCGCCCTCCGTCGGTGCGGCGGCCCGGCGGTGGCGCTCGGTCAGGCGGACGCTGCCGACGTCCATCGAGTGCGCCTGCTCCGGCTCCGCTCCGCCGAGCACGAGCTCGGTCGAGCCGCCGCCGAGGTCGACGACCAGCACGGGCCGGGCGGAGTCGACGGCCGAGACCGCGCCGCGGAAGGAGAGCCGCGCCTCCTCCTCGCCGGAGATCGTCTCCGGGGTGACGCCGAGGATCCGCTCGACGGCGGCGAGGAAGTCCTCGCGGTCGGCCGCGTCGCGGGTGGCCGAGGTGGCGACGAAGCGGAGGCGCTCGGCGCCGGCCTCCTGCGCGGCGGCCGCGTACTCGCGGGTGACGGCGAGGGTCCGCTCGAGCGCGGCCGGGTCGAAGCGGCCGGTGCGGTCGACCCCGCGGCCCAGCCGCACGAGCTCGGTGCGACGCTGGACGTCCCGGAGGCGGCCGCCCTCCACGTCGGCGATCAGCAGGCGGAGGGAGTTGGTGCCGCAGTCGAGCGCCGCGACGCGCGTGGGGGAGGACATCCGCCCATTCTGCCCGCGCGGCCGGGGCCGGAGGCGGGCGATAGCCTGGGGGAGAGACGAAGGAGCCGCCCGTGCACGAACACCACGTCCGCGTCCACCGCAGCGACGAGGAGCTCCCGCGACACGGGCAGCTCGCCCACGCGCTCGCCGAGGTCGCCGCCGATCCGGTCGAGATCGACGACGAGGTCGCCGAGATGGTGGTCAACCGGGTCATCGACAACGCCGCCGTCGCCACCGCGTCGCTCCTGCGCCGCCCGGTCGTCGCCGCCCGCGCGCAGGCTCTCGCGCACCCCGCCTCCATCGGCGGCCAGGGCTCGGTCGTCCTCGGCGTCGACCCGGCCCGCCGGGTCTCGCCCGAGTGGGCGGCCTGGGCCAACGGAGTCGCCGTGCGCGAGCTCGACTACCACGACACGTTCCTGGCGGCCGAGTACTCGCACCCGGGCGACAACATCCCTCCGCTGATCGCCGTCGCCCAGCACGCGGGCATCGGCGGGGCGCAGCTCGTCCGCGGCATCGTCACCGGCTACGAGGTCCAGGTCGACCTGGTGCGCGCGATCAGCCTGCACCGGCACAAGATCGACCACGTCGCGCACCTCGGCCCCTCGGCCGCCGCCGGGATCGGCACGCTGCTCGGCCTCGACGTCGCGACGATCGAGCAGGCCGTCGCGCAGGCCCTGCACAC
>NZ_PSVU01000044.1:0-32055 GCF_002932515.1 Rathayibacter sp. AY1D5 | reverse complement strand
TCACCGCGGAGGTGCCGGAGTACCGCTCCGAGTTCGATCCGGCGAGGAGCGAGTCGTCCCAGTGGACCATCGACGGGTCATCGCCGCCGCCGGTCGACCTCACGACGGACACGCCGCCGGCGGACGTCTCGGCATCGACCCGCGTGAAGTGGAACTCGTTCGTGCGGCCGATGGAGGCGCGGAAGGTGACGTCGGGGTCGGTCACGTCGACGGTCCCACCCTTCGCGTCCCGTCCGTCCCAGTCGACCGAGAAGGGACCGGTCGTCCCCGCGATCCGGGTGAGGTGCACGTCGCGCTCGCCGTCGTAGGAGCCGTCCCCGTCCGCATCGACGTCCACGACGACGGTGCCCGGCTGCGTCCCCAGGACGCCGGTCAGCGTGCCCGCGTCGGAGCCCGCGGTCGACCGGCGGAAGGCGAGGCCCTCGATCGTCGGCGCGCGGTAGGCCGGAGCGATCGACTCCGGCAGGTCGGACGACGGCGGGTCCAGGAAGAGCTTGTAGGTCTGCAGGCCGTCGATCCCGGAGCGTCCGGACGCCTGCACGTACTGCGCCCCGATGCCGCCCGCCTCGCTCGACTGCGGCATGGGGACCGAGAGGTAGGACGGATCGGACGACCCGACCTTCACGTTGCCCTTGTTCGTGGCCTGGACCGTCGAGGCGACCCCGTCGTAGCCGCGCAGCCCGAGCTCGTAGCGGGCGCCCGTCTCCGTGACGGCATGGAGGGTGAAGGAGGAGCGCCGCTCCTCGGGCGAGGAGTAGGACTCCTTCGCCCCGGACTGGATCGCATAGGACTCGGACCACACCCGGCCCGCGACCGCCGCGCCCCGCGCGTCCTGGACGCCGATGCTCCAGACGAGGTTCACCGGCGCCGTCACGTCGTCGTCGGACACCCGGATCTGGAAGACCCCGGTCTCGTCCGCCACGAACGAGCCGCCGGCGGACACCGAGGGCGCCGCTCCGGGCGCGAAGTCCTGCTCGTCGAGGACGGCTCCGCCCGGAGCCGTCACCCGGGCGGTACCGCCGCCGGTCTCGCCCTCGCCGGTCCCCGAGCCCGCCTGGAGCGGGTGGAGGTCCACCCGGAGCGTCTCGCCCTTCTGGACCCAGGCCGAGACGGTCGTCACGCCGGCGTTCGTCGCGCCTCCCTGCAGGAGGGTGTTCTCAATCGTCGTGTGAGGACCGTCGGCGGCGAGGGCGGGCGGCGGTGCGAGGCCTCCGCCCAGCAGCCCGCTCACGAGCACGCAGCCCGCCGTCGTTCCGACCAGCGCTCGCGCCGTCCGCGCTCGGGGTCGTCCGCGCTCGTCCCGCCCCGACTGTTCCGTTCGACTCATCCGATGTCCTCTCCTCTGCCGACCGAGCGCACTGCGTCGGCGGCGACCGTTCAGCCCCACGGAAGGAGAGTATTGCTCGGTTCGACGTCACCGCGGCCGGTACGGCTGCATCCGTGGAGAACGGCGCGAGATGGGCGCTGTGGAGGAGGAAACGGCGCGCGAGAAGAGCCGAGCGGCGTGCTCGCGTCGGGTGATCGCGGAGCCTGCGCGGAGTGACCGCGAGCGCGGGCGAGGACTGATCGCGGATGCGGGCGGAAGACGGTCGGCGCCGTCGACGGCGCGAAGAGCCGTCCTGCGAGGCGGAGAACCGGCCGTTCCGCCGCCCTGCGCTCTCCGGGAGACCGACTCCGACAGCCATCGGAACGAGCGACCGTTAAAACGAGAACGGCCCGCCGAAGCGGGCCGTTCTGCTCTGTCTCAACCAGAGTGCGCCCGGAGGGATTCGAACCCCCAACCTTCTGATCCGTAGTCAGATGCTCTATCCGTTGAGCTACGGGCGCAGTCCATCGCGTGGGCCAGAGGCGCACGCAACGAGGTACGACTATACATGCCGGGAGCCCCCTCCGCGAATCGGCGGCGGCGGCAGCGAGGGCTCCCTCCCTGGACGCTCCTGTGGCGCCCGGGCGCCCCTTCCTCCCTGGCAATTCGGAACGCGCCGCAGAGCCTCCGACGGGCGGACGCCGCTGCTCCCCCTTACGGCGTACCGTGGGCTCATGGAGGCCGCCGCGATCGAGCTCGTGGGCTTCGTCGTCTCTCCGCTGCACCGCTACGAGGGCCGCCCCGCCGATGGCCCGGTGCCGTCCGAGGGCAACGAGCAGCCCGAGCGGATCGAGATCCGCGCAGGCCTCGGCATTGTCGGCGACCGCTTCTTCGCCCAGCGCGCGCACCGCCCCGCGGCGATCACGCTCTTCGCGGTCGAGACCCTCGAGCACATCGCCGCCGAGCTCGGCGCAGGGCCCTTCGACCCCGCCGACACCCGCCGCAACATCATCGTCCGCGGCGCCGACGTCGATGCGCTCGCCGGCCGCACGTTCGCGATCGAGCAGGGCGGGGAGCGGATCGAGTTCCAGGGCGGACGACCAGCGAACCCCTGCGCCTGGATGGACGTCGTGCTCGCCCCCGGGGCGTTCCGGGCTATGCGGAGGCGCGGCGGCGTCCGGACCGCCCCCCTGACCAACGGCGTCCTCCACACCGGGCCGGCCCGTCTGATCCTCCACAGGTCGGACGACATGCTGATCTGAGCCCGGCGGCGAGCGCCTAGGCTCGCAGCGACCGACTCCCCCGATCGAAGGAGGCCCCGTGCTCCGCCCGAGCGACCTCCTCCCCACCCTCGCCACGACCCTCCGGCGCGGAGTCCGCGACGTCTTCGCGACCACGCGCTCCCGGGGGCGGGATCCGCACCGCCGCACCCGCAGCACCGACGTCTCGGTCCAGCGCGTGCACCACCGCGACGTCTGGGCGCGGGTGAGCACAGTGGGGCGCGACGGCGAGCGCACGTTCGTCCTCGTGCCGGGGATCGGAGTCGCGGCCACCTACTTCGAGCGCCTCGCGCCCGCGCTCAACGAGTTCGGTCCGGTGCACGCTCTCGACCTGCCGGGCTTCGGCGGCGTGCCGCACCCGATCGACGCGCGGCGCATGGACATCGGGGACTACGCCGAGCTGGTCGGCGCCGTCATCGACGAGCTCGGCCTCGACGATCCCGTCGTCCTCGGCCACTCGATGGGGACGCAGGTGGTGGCCGAGCTCGCCGCCCGCCGTCCGGAGCTGACCACCATCGTCCTGCTCGGACCCGTGATGAACCGGCACGAGCGCCGCCTCCCGACCGCCGCGCTCCGCTTCGCCCAGTCGAGCGTCCGCGAGCCGCTCAAGGTCGCGATCCTCGCCGCGGGCGCCTACCTCCTCTGCGGACCGCGCTGGTTCTCCCGTGTGCTGCCCGAGATGATGCACTACCGGATCGAGGAGACCGTCCCCCGGATCCGCGCGTCCGCCCTCGTCATCCGCGGCGAGTTCGACCGGCTCGTGCCGCGCGAGTGGGCGGAGGAGATCGCCCGGTCGATGCCGCATGCGCGGGCCTGGGAGATCCCCGACGCCTCCCACTCCGTGATGCACGCGCACGCGGAGGAGGTCGCCCGCCTCTGCGTCGAGCACGCGCGGGCGCCGCAGCCCGACCGGGACGAGGCCGCCCTCCGCCGCTACCCCGACTCGGAGGTCGACCATTCCGAGGAGGACGCGCCCACCGAGGACCCGATCGGCGCTCTCCGGGGGCGCATCACCGAGCTGGCCGGGATCCTCGTGGACGACGACTCCCTCATCGCCGAGGGCAAGACCCTCCACGCCGAGGCGAGCGATCCCGAGGCACTGCACCAGGTCGCTCCCGACCCGGGCGACGGCGAGCTCGTCGAGGGCGGCGGATCGAGGGAGGACGGCGAGCAGGACGGCTGACCACCGCAGGCCACCACGAGCCGCATGTCGCGCGGCGCGAGACGCCGAGCGCCCGCGAGAGCAGCCCTCCCGCCGACGCCACTCGGCGCCCGCCGGTCAGGACTCCGCGCCGACGATCTCCTCGCGGATGCGCCGCAGGTCCTCGGCGAGCGCCCCCAGCAGGATCCAGTGCTGCGGATGCGGAGTCGCGATCACGAGCGGCGCGGTGAGAGCGGGCAGCTCGTCCGTGATCGCCTCCGGCTCGGGAACGTCGACCGAGGACTGCACGAGGAGCCGCAGATCGTGGGCGGCCCGGTGCAGCTGGACGGCGATGTCGGCGATCGTCGGCTCCCCGACGAGCTCGTCGTCGTAGAGGTCGTGCACGGTCCGGGTCATGCCGCGGACCCGGGTCACGATGCGCCCCAGCCGCGGGACGACGGAGTCGAGGGCCAGCAGCCGGTCGCGGTGGGCGGAGCGGCGCGGGTTGAGGCGGAGGGACTCCTCGCCGGTCGCGATCGCCTCCTCCGCCTTGCTCTGCATGGTCTGCAGCAGCCGGGCGTTGATGAGCAGCTCGTCGAGCCGACGTCGCGGGACGGGGGCCTGGAGGGCGTCGCCGAGGTCGTCGAGGGCAGCGGCGAGCTGAGCGGTGAGGTCTCCGATCGCCCGCTCGGCCGGCGCCAGCACGACCGGAGGGACGATGAGCACGTTGATGACGACTCCGACGGCCGCGCCCAGCAGGGTCTCGAGGATGCGGTCGAGCGCGTAGTTCGGCGTGACCGCGCCCACCGAGAGCACGAGCATCGCGCTGATCGGGATCTGCACCGCGGAGGCGGGGGTCAGGCGCACGGCCCACCCGACGGCGATCGCGGCCACGATCGCGAGGAGCACGATGATGCTCTCGCCGCCGAGCACCGTGCCGATCACGGATCCGACGATCACGCCGATGATGACGCCGACCGAGCGCTCGAGGGCCTTGGAGAACGACTGGTTGATGCTCGGCGCGACGACGAGGAGCGCGGCGATCGCGCCGAAGACGGGCAGCGTCCCTGGGAAGACGACGCCGGCGAGGAGCCAGGTGACGACCGTGGCGGCCGCCGTCTTGACCAGCTGCAGCACCGGCGGCCGCGTCGGCACGGTGAAGCTCGAGGTCAGGCGCATGGGACCACGGTAGCGAGCGCCCGCCGCCTCGCGGTCCCCGCGCGGGTCACCGGCTCGCGGCCGCCTCGACGCTCGCGAGCACCGCGCGGAGCGAGCGCGACGCCTCCGCCCGCAGATCGGCGGGCACCCCCGAAAGCAGCGCCCGCTCGGCGTCGAGCACCTCGGGGAAGGCCCGGTCGACCAGCTCCTCCCCCTCGCGAGTCAGCGTGATGAGCGAGCCGCGCCCGTCCGCCGGGTTCGCGGCGCGCCGCACCAGGCCCCGCCGCTCCAGCGAGTGCACGCGCTTGGTGATCGCGGGAGCGGAGGCGAGGGCGATCGTCCGGAGGGTCGTCGGCGACTGCGGAGCGCCGGCGCGACGCAGCGTGGAGAGCACGTCGAACTCGCCGCGAGTCAGCCCGTAGGCGGCGAGCAGCTCCTCCGTCGCCCGCACGATCAGCGCGGAGGCGCGGATCACCCGCCCGACGACGTCGACGGCGGAGGTGTCGAGCTCGGGCCGCAGCACCGCCCAGCCCGCCCTGATCTCGTCGACCGCGTCACCCGGCTGGCCTTCAGAGTCATTCACGCGTAAAGTATATCTGCTTCACCCGTGAACCACTTCTCCGGCCGCCGCCGCTCGGACCCCGATCAGAGGACCCGATGGCCGCCACCCCCGTTCTGCCCCACCCCCGCGAGCTCCTCGCCTTCGGCCCGCACGCCGGCGCCCATCGCGTCGCCCTGCGCGCCGGCGTCTCGATCGCCGTCCCGCTGCTCGTCCTCTGGGCGCTCGGCCGCACCGATCTCGCCCTCTACGCGACCTTCGGCGCCTTCACGGCCCTCTACGGACGCCAGCACACGCACCGGCCGCGCCTGCTGATGCAGCTGTCGGCAGCCGCGTTCCTCGTCACCACCGTGACCCTCGGCACCGTCGTCTCCCTCTCTCCTCACCGCGACTGGCTGATCATCCCCGTCGTGGTCGCCGTGACCATCGCGGCGGCCTACCTCAGCGACGCCCTGCACTGGCACCCGCCCGGCCCACTGTTCCCGGTGTTCGCCGTCACGGCGTGCGCGTCCGTCCCGTCCGAGCCCTCGCGGATCGCGCTCGCCGTCGCTCTCGCCGCGGGCTCCGCCGCCTTCTCGCTCGTCGTCGGCCTGAGCGGTCTCGCGCTCCCCCGCGCACGCCGCCTCGCCCCGACGCCGTGGCGCACCTCGTTCCGCGCGGCGGCGGCCCGTCCGGCGACGCGCGCCGCCCTGCTCCGCTTCGGGGCCGTCGTCCTGGTGGCAGGCACCATCCCGACCGCGACCGGCCTGGGCCACCCCTACTGGGCGATGGTCTCCGCCGTCGCAGCCGTCTCGGGAGCGGACGCGGGCGCCCGGCTCGTGCGCGCGGGCCACCGGATGCTCGGCACGATCGTCGGAGTGCTGATCGCGGCCGCGCTCCTGGCCCTGCCGCTCTCCCCGCTCGCCGTGATCGTGGTGGTGGTGCTCCTCCAGATGACCGCCGAGCTCGTCGTCGGCCGCAACTACGGCCTGACCCTCGCCTTCGTCACTCCGCTCGCGATCCTCATGGTCGAGCTCGCGCATCCCGTCGACGAGCTCGTGCTGCTGCGCGACCGGGCGCTCGAGACCGCACTGGGCGTGCTCGTCGGAGTCGTGGCGACGCTCCTGACCCACGCCGCCTCGCAGCGCTCGCGCTCGCGCTCGCGCTCCTAGGCTCAGGAGGATGGACCGCACGATCCCCGCTGTGCTCGCCGAGATCACGGCGGCCGTCGCCGACGTGCGCGACGTCGCGCGGTCGCAGCAGGACGGCGCGCGGGCCCGCGTCGCGGACCGGCTCGACGAGATGTTCGCCGGAGCGACGACCCGCCGAGAGGTCCGGGCGGCGGCCGCCGATGCGCTCGGGCTCTGGGGCGGGGCGGGCTCCTTCTCGGACGTCGACTCGGCCGAGGCCGACCACGCGGTCAGGCGCCTGTACCGGGCCCTGCGCGCCGGCCGCTCCTGGCTGCTCCACGCCGACTGACCCGCACGTCGCGACCGCCGCTCGACGCCGAGAACGACGAAGGCCCCCTGCTTCCGTGGAAGCGGGGGGCCTTCGTCGTTGGCGGTACCGGTGGGATTTGAACCCACGGTGGACGCAAGCCCACACATGTTTTCGAGACATGCTCCTTCGGCCGCTCGGACACGGTACCGGGGTCGAGTGTACGCGACGGCCGGAAGTCGCGCCAATCGAGACGACGAGCCGCCGTCAGGCGGGGAGGAGGAAGCCGAGCACGCGGTCCCACTCCGGAATCGCGAGCAGGTGGCCGCGGCCGGGAACGACCTCGAGGCGGGAGTCGGGCAGCCGTGCGGCGTACCACTCGGCGTGGCGGCGGCCGGCGACCGCGTCCTCGGCGCCGTAGAGGAGGAGCGCGGGCGGCTCGGCGGACTCGACGGCGAAGCCCCACTCCTGCACGCCGTAGCCGATGAGATCAGCGGCCATGCCGAGGGCGCCCTGGGCGGCGGCGCGCTCGAGCATGCGCGAGAGGCGCTCGCGGACTCCGGGGGTCTCGAGCACCGCGGTGTCGGCGTCGCCGGAGCCGAGCATCCCGAGCAGCGCGTCCGGGGCGGGGGTCGGGCCGAAGGCGCCCTCGAGGGTGCGGGTGAGCGAGCGGACGGCCTCGTCGAGCGGGAGGTCGGCCAGGCGGGCGAGCTCGGCGCGGTTCTCGTCGCCGACCCACGGCACGGCGCTGTCGGGAGCGGGCGTGCCGATCACGGCGACGCGCTCCACGAGGCCGGGGTAGTTCGCGGCGAGTGCGAGGGCCACGCGGCCTCCTGCCGACCAGCCGGCGGCGCTGACGGAGGCGATGCCGACGGTCGCGAGGTACTCGGCGATGTCGGCGGCGGCCTGCTCGGGGCTGGCTCCGACGCCCGCTCCGGCGGGGTCGAGGTCGGTCAGAAGGGAGGAGGCGCCGTAGCCCGGGCGGTCGAACGAGAGCAGGCGCACGCCGTGGCGCGCGGTCTCCTCCGGGTCGGGGTCGAAGTCCGAGGAGCCGGGAGCGGGATGCGCCAGGACGACGACCCGCTCGGCGCCCTCGGGGCCGGACCAGCTGACTCCGAGCGGGCGGCCGGACTTGAGGACGTGCACTGTCGAGGGCATGTCCCCCAGTCTCCCGCAGACGTCCGACGCCGACGGGGCGGCGCTCGGGGCGGCGTCGTCTTCCGTGGCGCGATCCCCCGCCTCCACCCCCTCCGCGACGACGCTCCTCCACAGACGGCTTCCACGTGACCTCTCCCCCGGCCTGGCGCGCCCCGCTCCCGGCGTCGGTGGTCGACGGTACTGTCGAAGACACGTTCGAACGAGCGGCGGTGTCGGGGGTCCCCCGTAGCGTCGCGCTCGTCCCCCTCCCCCGCCCCGAAAGGACCTCATGGCCTCCTCGAAGACGCGCACCGCCCCGTACCGCTGCTCGGAGTGCGGATGGACGACCGCGAAGTGGGTCGGCCGCTGCGGCGAGTGCCAGCAGTGGGGCTCCGTGATCGAGAGCACCGAGCGCACCGGCCTCGTCCGCGCGGTCGCCGCTGTGGCTCCGGCCGCCGGCCGCATCGCGCGGCCCATCACCGAGATCGAGACCACGTCGGCGGCGCACCGCCCCACCGGCGTGGGCGAGCTCGACCGCGTGCTCGGCGGCGGGATCGTCTCCGGCGCGGTCGTGCTGCTCTCGGGAGAGCCCGGCGTGGGCAAGTCGACCCTCCTGCTCGAGGTCGCGAGCCGCGCCGCGGCCGAGGGCCAGCGGGTCCTCTACGTCAGCGCGGAGGAGTCGGCCGCGCAGGTGCGCATGCGGGCCGAGCGCACCGGCGCGATGCACGACAGCCTCTTCCTCGCGGCCGAGACCGACCTCGCCACTGTGCTCGGCCAGATCGACGAGGTCCGACCGGACCTGCTCATCGTCGACTCGGTGCAGACGGTCGCGAGCGACACCGTCGACGGCCTGCCCGGCGGTCCCAGCCAGGTCCGCGAGGTCGCCGCGACCCTCATCCGCGTCTGCAAGGAGCGGGCGCTCCCCCTCGTGCTCGTCGGACACGTCACGAAGGACGGCTCCATCGCGGGGCCGCGCCTGCTCGAGCACCTGGTCGACGTGGTCTGCCACTTCGAGGGCGACCGGCAGACGGCGCTGCGCTTCGTCCGCTCGCTCAAGAACCGCTTCGGCCCGACGGACGAGGTCGGCTGCTTCGAGATGACCGCCGAGGGCATCGCCGAGATCCCCGACCCGAGCGGTCTGTTCCTCAGCCGCACCCGCTTCCCCACCCCGGGCATCTGCGTCACGGTCGCGATGGAGGGACGCCGCGCGCTCCCCGTCGAGATCCAGGCGCTCGTGATCGCGAACGACGGCGAGCACCCCCGCCGCGTCACGAACGGAGTCGACGCGTCCCGGGTCGCGATGATCCTCGCGGTCCTCGAGCGGCAGGCGTGCATCCCCCTGCGGCGCTGCGACGTCTACGTGTCGACCGTCGGCGGCGTGAAGCTCATGGAGCCGGCGGCGGACCTGGCGATCGCGGTCGCCATCGCCTCCGCCCACGCCTACACGCCGCTGCGGCCCGGGATCGCCGCGTTCGGCGAGATCAGCCTCTCGGGAGACATCCGGCCCGCCTCCGGAGCGAAGCAGCGCGCCTCTGAAGCGACACGACTCGGGCACTCCTCGCACCTCGACTCCAGCGCCTTCACCCTCTCGAGCGCGATCACCCACGCGCTCGTCCCCGTTCCCGAGCGCATCCGTCCGGAGCGGGTCCCCGCGCACTGACGGCCGCGTCCCCGGCATGCTGCACAGGCACCCGTCCACCGCTCGGAGCCGCGGGTGCCCCCGTCCACCGCATGGTCGAGGATCGCCACCGGAGGCGAACACGGGCTCCATGGGCACTACCCGACAGCTCCGCGCGACCACCGCACGCGTCCGCTCCGCCGCGGCCGCCCGTCGCAGCCTGCCCCTAGACGCCGCCCCCGCCGCCGCCTCCGCCGCCCCCACCCGAGCTGCCGCCGCCGCCCGCGCCGCCGCTCGAGGAGCTCGACGAGGATCCGACGTAGCTCGACGTCGACGACGAGAACGAGGACACGCTGCCGGCGAAGGCCGCCGCGTGGAAGCCGTTCGGTCCGGAGTACCAGACCGGCTCCTCGCCGGTGCGCTCGTAGGCCGACGCGAGCTCCGCCGACCACTCCTTCTCGAGACCGAAGAGCACGGCCCACGGCAGCAGGCGCTCCGTCACCTCGACCACCTCGACCGGTCCGACCGTGCGCCGGTCCGCCCCGCGGGGCGACTGCAGCATCGCGATCCGGTCGGCCTCGGCCAGACGGATGTACAGCTCGAGCCCGCGCAGATGGTCGCGCAGCTCCGCGCCCGCGGCCGTCAGCGGCACCCTCGAGACCAGGATCGTCCCGACGACGGCCGCGACGATCGCGACCAGCATCAGCACGAGCGGGAGCGCTCCGCCGAAGGATCGGGTCATCAGGAGGATCGCGCCCAGGAAGGCGGCCATGACACCCAGCAGCAGCGGGACGATCACGAGCACGCTGCCGCCGATCGTCCCGGCCTTCTTCAGTCCCGCCTCGGTCACCCGGTTGCCCAGCGCGGTCTGGAACTGTCCGACGGCCTTGCCGAACTCCTTGTCCTTGCCGGAGAGCTCACGCACCGTCCCCGGCACCCGGCCGAGGGCGATGTCGAGGAACTGGCGGTCGTCGGAGGCGAGGGGCCGCGGGCGTCCCGCGCGTCGCGTCGGCGTCGTCGCAGGGTCGAGCACCCGCACGGCGTACTCCTGCTTCCGCCCCTCCCCCGTCTCCTCGATGCGCACGAGACCGCGGACGGCGGCGTCCAGGAGTCCGGCCGCGGGGGCCTTCGACGTCTTCCGCAGCAGCGCGGCGGAGAGGAACAGCCCCTCCGCGGGCGGGTCGTACTCGGCGACGACGGTCGGGCGGCCGGGAGCGTCGCGGAGCACGGTCCGGCGGCGGTGCACGGCGAGCGCGAGGCCGATCAGGACCGCGGCGAGGCCGCCCAGCTGCACCCAGGACCAGCCGGAGGCGAGGTAGCGGTCGTCGCGCGGCGTGAAGGTCCCGGGAGCGAAGCCGATCGCCACGGTCACGTTCTCCCCCGGAGCCAGCGACTCCCCCGATGCCGTGACGACCGCGCCGTCGCGGCCGATCGGACAGGGCGTCGTCGAGCCCTCCGGTCCCCGGTAACAGCTGACGGTCCCCGTCGCGGCGGAGGCCAGCGACCCGGCGAGCTCGACGCGCACGTCGTAGCGGTCGAAGGACTGGCGCCAGCCCGTGCCGTTGACGTCCCAGTAGAACTCGTCCTCGCCGCTGCGCGTGCCGGATCCAGGCAGGGTCGTGTTGTGCTGCGTGTAGGTGAAGACGTAGGTCTGGCTGCCGCTGACGAACTCGTCCGCCGCGCTGGTGACCAGGAGGAAGCCGTCCTCGCGCTCGGTGTCGACCGGCCGCGCCTCCCCGTCGCCGTCGGTGACGGACACCAGGTCGACGTCGGTCGGGTGCCCCTCGTAGTCGAGCGGGATCGCGCGCTGCATGCCGCGGTTCTGCGATGGCGGGAACTCGGCGACGAAGGTCTCGACGGTGGTCAGCGTCGAGCGGCCCTCCTCGTCGCGGTCGAGGCGGAAGTCGGCCGAGTACGCCGAGAACCGGAAGCCGTCCACGTCCGCGCGCACGACACCCGCGACGGGCTGCGGAGCCGCCACGGCCTGCGCCGCCGCTCCGCCGACCAGTAGCGGGACCGCGAGGGCCACGACCGCCGCGCGCCGCGCGACCGCCCCCGCCCGGCCGGTCGAGGCGGACAGGATCGTGCCGAGCAGCCCCCACATGCCTGCGATGCTACGCGCCGACGCACGCCCGGCACGTCCCCCGGGCGGACTACTGGAGCAGGAACTGCGTGGGCGAGCCCGAGGGGATGCCGGCGACCGACACCGACAGGTTGTAGGCGGCGCCGCCCGCCTCGACCGCCTCGCGTCCGCCGGAGCAGGTGTCGGCGGAGGAGCGGGTGCGGTCCCACGTCAGCGCGCTGCCCATCACCGAGCGGCCCGCCTGGAGGAGCACCGGCAGATCGGCCGCGCCGGTCTGGCAGTCCGTGGAGGTCCAGATCTGCTCGGAGCCGCTCGTGATAGTGAAGACCTGCTTGCTCGTGCCCGCGTCGATCACGCAGTCGGTGCTCGAGATGTTGGCCAGCGAGAGCGAGAGCTGAGGATCCTCGCCGGGCGCGTAGCTCGTGGCGTCCGTGACCGCGGTGACGGCGACGGAGTCGGCCGTGCAGGCGGGTGCGGCGCCGGGCGTCGCACCGGGCGAGGTGGTCGGGTAGAGCGTCGGCAGCACGACGGTCGGCGTGGGGCTCGACGCGGCGTCGGAGCCGGTCATCCGCGGGAGCAGCGACAGCACCACCGCCAGGCCCGCGACGATGACGACCAGCGCGAGCAGCACTCCGGCGCGGCGTCGCCGGTAGACCCGGGAGGGCAGGCGGCGGGGCGGCGGAGTCACCGGGACAGGCTACGACGTGGCGGCGGTCAGAGCGTCTTCAGCATGCGGGTGTTGCCGAGCGTGTTCGGCTTCACCCGGGCGAGGTCGAGGAACTCGGCGACTCCCTCGTCGGGAGAGCGGAGCAGCTCGGCGTAGACCTCGGGGTCGACGACCTTCTCGCCGATCGGCTCGAAGCCGTGGCGGGCGAAGAAGTCGACCTCGAAGGTGAGGCAGAACAGGCGCTTCAGGCCGAGCTCGCGCGCGTCGTTCTCGAGGCGCTCCAGGATGTGGTGACCCACACCCCTCCCGAGCCAGTCCTGCGCGACCGCGAGGGTGCGCACCTCCGCGATGTCGTCCCACATCACATGCAGCGCACCGCAGCCGATCGCCGTCCCGTGGCCGTCCTCGGCGATGCGGAACTCCTGCACGGCGCCGTAGAGCACCACGCGGTCCTTGCCCAGGAGGATGCGCTCGTTCACGAGCGGCTCGCTGAGCTCCTGGATGAAGGGGACATCGCTCGTGCGCGCGCGGCGCACCGGGTACTTCCAATCGGCCATTCGACAAGCCTAGGCCGCACCGGGCGCGGGATCCTGCGAGCAGGCGCCCACCCCCGGACGACGACGTGCCCGCCCCCTCGCGAGAGGGGACGGGCACGGGGTCGTTCGGCAGCCTGCTACGACATCAGGTCGGGCGTCGCCGGGCCGGCCGTGGCCGCTCCGGTGGACGCGCCGGCGCTGATCGAGATCAGGCGCGGGGTCGTGGTGAAGACGAACCTGTTGTCGGCGAAGTCCACGTGGATGTGGTCTCCGGCGCCGAGCTCGCCGTGCAGGATCCGCTCGGACAGCTGGTCCTCGATCTCGCGCTGGATCGCGCGGCGCAGGGGGCGCGCACCGAGGGCCGGGTCGAACCCGACCTCGATCAGGCGCTCCTTGGCCGGCTGCGTCAGCTCCACCGTCATGTCACGGTCGAGCAGACGGTCGCCCAGGCGCTTGATGAAGAGGTCGACGATCTGGAGCAGCTCGGGCTTCGACAGCTGCGGGAAGACGATGACGTCGTCCACGCGGTTGAGGAACTCGGGCTTGAAGTGCTTCTTGAGCTCCTCGTTGACCTTGCCGCGCATGCGGTCGTAGCCGGTGGCGTTGTCGCCCTCGATCTGGAACCCGACGGGACCACCGGCGATGTCACGAGCACCGAGGTTGGTGGTCATGATGATGACGGTGTTCTTGAAGTCGACGACACGGCCCTGGCCGTCGGTCAGTCGACCCTCCTCCAGGATCTGGAGGAGCGAGTTGAAGATGTCCGGGTGCGCCTTCTCGATCTCGTCGAAGAGGACCACGCTGAACGGCTTGCGGCGCACCTTCTCGGTGAGCTGGCCGCCCTCCTCGAAGCCGACGAACCCGGGAGGGGCGCCGAACAGCCGCGAGACGGTGTGCTTCTCGCCGTACTCCGACATGTCGAGCGAGATCATCGCATTCTCGTCGTCGAAGAGGAACTCGGCGAGCGCCTTGGCCAGCTCGGTCTTCCCGACGCCCGTGGGGCCGGCGAAGATGAACGAGCCCGAGGGGCGCTTGGGGTCCTTGAGGCCCGCGCGGGTGCGGCGAATCGTCCGCGAGAGTGCCGCGATGGCCTCCTCCTGGCCGATGACGCGCTGGTGCAGGGCCTTCTCCATGAAGACGAGCCGCGAGGACTCCTCCTCCGTGAGCTTGAAGACCGGGATGCCCGTCGCCTGGGCGAGGACCTCGGCGATCAGGCCCTCGTCGACCACGCCGGTGGCCTTGACGTCGCCCGACTTCCACTGCTTCTCGAGGCGCAGACGCTCACCGAGCAGCTGCTTCTCCTCGTCGCGGAGCGACGCGGCCTTCTCGAAGTCCTGGTCCTCGATCGCGGCCTCCTTGGCGGAGCGGACCACGGCGATGCGGTCGTCGAAGTCGCGCAGCTCCGGCGGCGCCGAGAGGATCGAGAGGCGCAGGCGTGCGCCTGCCTCGTCGATCAGGTCGATCGCCTTGTCCGGGAGGAAGCGGTCGCTGATGTAGCGGTCGGCCAGGTTGGCCGCCGAGACGATCGCGCCGTCGGTGATGGACACCTTGTGGTGCGCCTCGTAGCGGTCGCGCAGGCCCTTGAGGATGTTGATCGTGTGGGGCAGCGACGGCTCCGCGACCTGGATCGGCTGGAAGCGGCGCTCGAGAGCGGCGTCCTTCTCGAAGTGCTTGCGGTACTCGTCGAGCGTGGTCGCGCCGATGGTCTGCAGCTCGCCGCGGGCGAGCAGCGGCTTGAGGATCGAGGCGGCGTCGATCGCGCCCTCAGCGGCCCCTGCGCCGACGAGGGTGTGGATCTCGTCGATGAAGGTGATGATGTCGCCGCGGGTGCGGATCTCCTTCGTGACCTTCTTGAGGCGCTCCTCGAAGTCACCGCGGTAGCGGGATCCGGCGATGAGCGAGCCGAGGTCGAGCGTGTAGAGCTGCTTGTCCTTCAGCGTCTCGGGCACGTCGCCGCGCACGATCGCCTGGGCGAGGCCCTCGACGACGGCGGTCTTGCCGACGCCGGGCTCGCCGATCAGGACGGGGTTGTTCTTGGAGCGGCGGGAGAGGATCTGCATGACCCGCTCGATCTCCTTCTCGCGCCCGATGACCGGGTCGAGCTTGTTGTCGCGCGCCGCCTGGGTGAGGTTGCGTCCGAACTGGTCGAGGATCTGCGATCCCCCCTGAGGCTGCTGCTGCTCACCGCCCACGGCGACCTGCTCCTTGCCCTGGTAGCCGGAGAGCAGCTGGATGACCTGCTGGCGCACGCGGTTCAGGTCGGCACCGAGCTTGACCAGCACCTGAGCGGCGACGCCCTCGCCCTCGCGGATGAGGCCGAGCAGGATGTGCTCAGTCCCGATGTAGTTGTGGCCGAGCTGCAGCGCTTCGCGCAGGGACAGCTCGAGGACCTTCTTCGCCCGAGGCGTGAAGGGGATGTGGCCGGTCGGCTGCTGCTGCCCCTGGCCGATGATGTCCTGCACCTGCTCGCGCACAGCGTCGAGCGAGATCCCGAGGGACTCGAGCGCCTTGGCGGCCACTCCCTCGCCCTCGTGGATCAGGCCGAGCAGGATGTGCTCCGTGCCGATGTAGTTGTGATTGAGCATCTTGGCCTCTTCCTGGGCCAGGACGACGACGCGCCGCGCGCGATCGGTGAATCTCTCGAACATGCTGTCACTCCCTACAGAACCCGCAGGGGTGGGCTCCGATACGTCGACTGTAACCAGCGCTCCCCCCGGTGAGCAGGCCTGTTCGCCCTGGGCGTGCACGCGATCCGGGAGGGGTGCGGGCGGCGGTCCCGTCCACCGGTCCATGCGAAGGCATACACTTCCCGCATGAGCAACCTGGAGGAGCATCCCGACGAGCTCCCCGTCGCCGCGGAGCCGGTCCCTCGCGAGCCCGGCGCGGTCGAGATCCTGGAGGCGCGGCTCGTCCCGCTCGGCGGTCCGCGTGCGATCGAGGTGCGCCGCACCCTCCCGCAGCGATCGCGCTCGACGATCGGCGCGTGGTGCTTCGCCGACCACTACGGCCCGGTGCGGCTCGGCGAGGAGGCCGGGATGGACGTCCCGCCGCACCCGCACACGGGCCTGCAGACCGTGAGCTGGCTCTTCGAGGGCGAGATCGAGCACCGCGACAGCGTCGGCAGCCTCGCCGTGGTGCGCCCGGGCGAGCTCAACCTGATGACGGCCGGACGCGGCATCTCGCACTCGGAGGTCTCGACCGGGGGCGCGCCCGTCCTGCACGGGGTGCAGCTCTGGGTCGCGCTGCCCGAGGAAGCACGGCTCGTCGATCCGTTCTTCGAGCACCACCGCGGCGTTCCCGTGGAGCTGCCCGGCGCGCTGGTGCGCGTCTTCGTCGGAGGGATGCTGGGCGCGTCGGTGCCCGCGAGCACCTTCACTCCGCTGGTCGCCGCGCAGATCGACCTCGAACCGGGTGCCCGGGTCGAGCTGCCGGTCGAGGAGTCGTGGGAGTACGGCGTGCTCGTCGACGCCGGCCCGGTGGCGGTCGAGGGTGCGGACGTCCCGCGCTCGGACCTCGCCTACCTGGCGCCCGGCCGCTCGCACCTGGTGCTGACCGCCGGGGACGCGGGCGCGCGCGTGGTGCTGCTCGGCGGCGAGCCGTTCGCCGAGGAGCTGGTGATGTGGTGGAACTTCGTCGGCCGCAGCCACGACGACGTGGCGGCCGCCCGCGAGCGCTGGCAGTCCGACGTGATCGCCGGGGCGGATCCCGCGGGACCGTTCGGCACCGTCGACGGGTACGGCGGACGCGCGCTCCCCGCGCCCGTGCTGCCGACCGTGCGCCTCAAGCCGCGCCGCCGGGCCTGAGCCGAGACCGTCAGGCCGAGGCGCTCCGAGGCGGGGCCCACGACTCGGGAGCGCGGGAGTCGCGATGATCCCGCTCGACCACCGCGACTCCCGCGCTCTCACCGGCGCGTCAGGACGCGTCCGACTCCTTCTTCGCGGCGGCCTTCGCTGCTGCCTCGCGGTCGGTGGCCTCGGCCGTCTCGCGGAAGGCGCGGCGAGGATCCTGCAGCGCGCTCATCGGCGAGAGGTCGCGCGGAGTGACGGCGTCGACGAGCCAGCCCGTGATGATCCGCCACTTGCGGTCCAGGGTCGGCATCGCCGCTCCGTGGTAGGCGCGGTGCGCGAGCCAGGCGGGGAGGCCGCGCAGCTTCACGCCCTTGATCAGGCCCGCGCCCTTGCCGATGCCGTACTCGGCGACGGTCCCGACGGAGGCGTGGCGGTACTCGTCCACGGTGCCTCCGGTGAGGTCGGCGATGATGTTGCGCGCCAGGAGCTTGGCCTGCCGGACCGCGTTCTGCGCGTTCGGCGGGTAGTACGCGGGCTGCTTCTCGCTGGTGAGGTCCGGCACCTGCGCGCCGTCGCCGGCCGCCCAGGCGCCGCCCACCGGCTCGCCGTCCTCGCGGATGACCCGCAGGCGCGCATCCGCCATGACGTGGCCCTTCGGCCCGCGGGGCGCGTCGGTCGCGTCGAGGATCGGGTTCGGCTTCACGCCGGCGGTCCACACGATCGTGGCCGTCGGGATGCGCTCGCCCGAGGAGAGCTCCACGACGCCGTCCTCGCAGGAGGGCATCGTCGTCTTCAGGTGCACGTGCACGCCGCGCGAGCGGAGGTGGTCGAGCGTCCACTTCGAGAGCTCGGGACCGACCTCGGGGGCGACCCGGTCCAGTGCCTCGACGAGGTGCCAGGTGACGTCGCCCATCGAGAGGGAGGGCTGCGCGGCGAGGGTCTTGCGGCTGAGGTCGAGCAGCTCGCTCAGCGCCTCGACGCCGGTGTAGCCGCCGCCGACGAAGACGAAGGTGAGCAGGCGCCGGCGCTCGGCGGGATCGGTGGTGAGCGCCGCCTTCGCGATGTTCTCGATGACGCGGTCGCGCAGGTGCGCCGCCTCCTCCACCGTCTTGAAGCCGATGCCGTGCTCGGCGAGGCCCGGCGTGGGGAACGTTCGGGTGACGGCTCCGAGCGCGAAGACGACCTGGTCGAACTCGAGCGTGCGGGTGGAGCCGTCCATCGCGGCGACGGTGGCGCTGCGCTCGGCGAGGCTCACGCCGGTGATCGCGCCGCGGATCACGCGGGTGCGCTTGAGCGCGGAGACCAGCGGCACCGTGACGTGGCGCGGCTGGACGTGCCCGCCGGCGACCTCGGGCAGCAGCGGCTGGTAGGTCATGTAGGGGTTCGGCTCGACGACGGTGACGTCGATCGGCGCCTCCCCCCGTCTCTTCTCGAGGCCCCAGGCCGTGTACAGGCCGACGTAGCCGCCGCCGAGGATGAGGATGCGCGTCGTACGGGATGCCGTCATGTCCGTTCCCTTCTCGAACCCGGCGCCGGGCAGGCGGAACCGGATGGTGCTGAGGACGCTCCGACGCTACGCGGGGCGCGGCGGCACGCACAGGGACTTGCGCGACGAGTCGGGGCCGCGCATCCTCCGCAGGCGGGCGGACGGGAGCCGCGCTACTGCAGCGCCGAGGTGAGCCGCGCCAGGTTGTCGAGCAGGGTCGAGCGGAGCGGCTGCTGCCGCCACTCGCGGAGGGTCAGCTCGCGGGAGTGCTCGCGGTAGTCCTGCTGCACCTGGCGCAGGTCCTCGACGAACTCCGAGCCGCGCACCATGAGCGAGACCTCGAGGTTGAGCGTGAAGGAGCGCATGTCCATGTTGCTCGAGCCGATCACGGCGACGTCGTCGTCGATCGTGAAGTGCTTCGCGTGCAGGATGGTCGGCTTGCGGTACATCCAGATGCGCACGCCCGCGGTCAGCAGCGTCTCGTAGTACGAGCGCTGGGCGTGGTAGACCACGGCCTGGTCGCCGATCTCGGAGACGAAGAGCTCCACGTGCACGCCCCGCCGGGTCGCCGTCGTGATCGCGTAGAGCATCGCCTCGTCGGGCACGAAGTACGGGCTGGTGATGATGATCGACTTCTGCGCCGAGTAGAGCAGCGTCAGGAACAGCCGCAGGTTGTTCTCGCCCTCGAACCCCGGCCCGCTCGGCACCACCTGGCAGTCGATCGTGTCGCGCTGCTGCAGCGCCTCCATCGGCTCCGACTCCCGCAGGAGCAGCTCGTCGGTCTCGCTGTACCAGTCGGTGATGAAGATGGCGTTGATGCCCTGCACCACCGGCCCCTCGAGGCGCACCATCAGGTCGTGCCAGTGCAGGCCGCGACGGATGTTGCCGCGCTTGTTGTAGCTGGAGTCGACGACGTTCTGCGAGCCCATGAAGGCCGCGTTGCCGTCGACGATCAGCAGCTTGCGGTGGTTGCGCAGGTCCGGCCGCTGGTACTGCCCGCGCCACGGCCGCACGGGGAGCATGTACGACCACGAGGCGCCCGCCCGCTCGAGGGCGCGCAGCCGGCGGTGGGTGCCGCTGTAGTAGCCGGGCACGCGGATCGACGCGATGTGGTCGAGGAGGATCCGCACCCGCACCCCGCGGGCCACCGCGCGGTCGAGCGCGTCGAAGAAGGGCGCGGTGGTCGAGTCGGCGGCGAGGATGTAGAACTCGCAGTGCACGTACCGGCGGGCGCGGTCGATCTCGGCGGCCATCGCGCGGATGGTCTGCTCGTAGTCGCCCTGAAGGCGCGCGTCGTTCCCGCCGACCAGCGGCATCGCGCCGAGGTTGCGGTTGAGGGTGACCACCGACTCCAGCCACTGCGGCCACGGGTGCTCCCGGGCGACGCGGTCGATGCCGTCGGTCGACTCCAGGATGAACCGGTTGATCTCCTGCTGCTTCCGGCGGCGCTTGCGCGGCAGCCGGTAGCTCCCGATGAAGAGGAACAGCAGGATGCCGACGTACGGGATCAGGAAGATCGCCATCAGCCAGGCGAGGCCGGTGGTCGGACGGCGGTTCCGCGGCACGACGATCACGGCGATCACGCGGACCACGAGCTCGACGAAGACGGCCGCGATCGGGAGGATCACGGCCCAGTCGGGTGCGGGCACCGCGCCTCCTCGTTCGTCGTGCGGAGCCGCTCAGCGGGCGCGGGAGGCACCCGCGCGGCGGCGGTGATCAGGAGGCGTCGCGGGGAGGCAGGCCGCGGCGCTCGCGCTCGCGGGCCTCGATGCGGTCGTACGCTCGGCGCTCGTTGCGGTCCGAGCGGATGAGGGCGCGCATCACGAACCAGAAGATGGCTCCGACCGTGATCGTCGGCACGAGGGCCCACAGCCCCTGGTTCCACAGCTCCCAGTCCATGCGGCGATCCTACCCGCGGCACCGGCGCGGGAGCCGTGAGCCCGGAGGCCCGTGCGCCCAGCGGCCTTCGCGGGCGCTGGGCTACTGGCTCTCGACCGACTTGTTCAGCGCCGCGGCATCGGAGTTGAGGCCCTCCAGCTCCGAGCGCAGGCCGTCGTACACGGAGATGTCCGCGTCGATGGCGGCGCGGGTGGCGTCGACGGCCTGGCTGCGGGCGAGCAGATCGGCGCGCTCCGTCTCGAACTCGGCCGTCGATCCGAAGTCGCCGCTGTCGGCGCGCGAGTTGAAGTCGTCGATCTCGACGTTGAGCGCGTCGTACTCGGCGTTGTTCGCGTCGACCCGCGCCGTGAGGTCGGCGTACATCGTCTCGATCCGGGAGACCAGGTCCTCGATGCGGTTCTCGAGATCGGTGAAGACCGCCTCGTAGCGGGCGTTCAGGCCCACGACGACGGAGCGGTCGTCGAAAAACTCGGCGTAGTGCGCCTCGAGCGCCGGCGGAAGGTCGGCCACCTCGGTCCCCAGGATCGAGTGCAGCTCGTTGACGCGCTCGCCGAGGCCGCCGGTGCGGTACAGCTCGAGGCGCTCGGCGATCGTGCCGTCCTGCGGGAGGGTCTCGTACGCGGCCTCGAGCTCGTCGCCCAGCTCGGCCTGCTCCTCCGCGTCGAGCCGCACCCACGCGGCGTGCAGCATCTCGTGGGCCGCCGTGACGTCGCGGATCCCGTCGAGGTCGGGGTTGGCGACGTCCGAGATGTAGATGCTGGTGCCGGTGTAGCAGCCGAGGACGATGTCGTCGGAGGCGCCGTAGCCGCAGAGGTCGTTGAAGCCGGCGGTCGGCTCGACCGACGGGCTCGACGCGTAGTAGAGGGCGCGGCCGCGGTCGGACATGGCGGTCCGCTCCGCGAAGCCGGCGATCGTGGGGTCGGGCGTGAACGCCTCGGCCGCTCGCCGGTCGGCCAGCGCGGTGCCGACGTCACCGGAGGAGGTGAGGACGCTCGCGGCGACCGCGGTCCCCACTCCGAACTGCGCGATCGTGAGGACGCCCGCCGCGACGGCCGCGACGATGCTCGATGCCCTGACCATGTCTCCCCCTCGGCTCCTGCGACCCTACTTGACGAGCGGGAACAGGATCGTCTCGCGGATCCCGAGGCCGGTGATCGCCATCAGGAGGCGGTCGATGCCCATGCCCATGCCGCCGGTGGGGGGCATGCCGTGCTCGAGGGCGCGGAGGAAGTCCTCGTCCAGGCGCATCGCCTCGTCGTCGCCCGCGGCGGCCTGGCGGGCCTGCTCGACGAAGCGCTCGCGCTGCACGACCGGGTCGATCAGCTCGGAGTAGCCGGTGGCCAGCTCGAAGCCGCGGACGTAGAGGTCCCACTTCTCGACGACGCCCGGGATGCTGCGGTGCGCGCGCACGAGCGGCGAGGTGTCGACGGGGAAGTCCATCACGAAGGTCGGACGCGTCAGGCCGCCCTTCACGAAGTGCTCCCACAGCTCCTCGACGTACTTGCCGTGCGTGGGGACGTGCACCTCGACGCCCTCGCGCGCGGCGAGGGTCTCGAGCTCGGCGAGCTCCGTCTCCGGCGTGATCGCGATGCCGGCCGCGAGCGACAGGCTCTCGTACATCGAGATGCGGTCCCACCGGCCGCCGAGGTCGAACTCGGTGCCGTCGGCCCAGGTGACCACGTGCGAGCCCGCGACGGCCTGGGCCGCGTTCTGGATCAGCTCCTGGGTCAGGTCGGCGATCGAGTTGTAGTCGCCGTACGCCTGGTAGGCCTCGAGCATCGCGAACTCGGGCGAGTGGGTGGAGTCGGCGCCCTCGTTGCGGAAGTTGCGGTTGATCTCGAAGACCCGGTCGATGCCGCCGACGACCGCCCGCTTGAGGTAGAGCTCGGGCGCGATGCGCAGGTACAGCTCGGTGTCGAACGCGTTCGAGTGCGTGGCGAAGGGTCGGGCGGAGGCGCCGCCGTGCATCACCTGCAGCATCGGGGTCTCGACCTCGAGGAACTCGTGCGAGGCGAAGGTGTCGCGGAGGGAGGCGTTCACCCGGGCGCGGGTGACGACCGTCTCGCGGGCCTGGGGGCGCACGATCAGGTCGAGGTAGCGCTGGCGCATCCGGGTCTCGTCGCCGAGCTCGTTGTGCAGGTTCGGCAGCGGCAGGATCGCCTTCGCGGCGATCGTCCACTGCGACACCCACACGCTCAGCTCGCCGCGCTTGCTCGAGACGACCTCGCCCTCGACGAAGAGGTGGTCGCCCAGGTCGACGAGCTCCTTCCACGCCGCCAGCGACTCCTCGCCCACGTCGCCGAGCGAGACCATGGCCTGGATCCGCTCGCCGTCGCCGGCCTGCAGCGTCGCGAAGCAGAGCTTGCCCGTGTTGCGCTGGAACACCACGCGGCCCGCGAGGCCGACGCGCTCGCCGGTCTTCACGTCCGGCTCGATGCCCTCGTGGCGCGCCCGGACGGCCGCGATGGTGTCGGTGACTCCGACCGCGACGGGGTAGGCGCCGGCGCCGAGGTCGTCGCCCGCGAGCTCGAGCAGGCGCTCGCGCTTGGCGAGGCGGACGGCCTTCTGCTCGGAGGCCTCCTGCTGCGCGGCCCGCTCGGCGGCGGCCTGCTCGGAGTCGGACTGCTCGGCGGCGGGGGTCGTGGTCTCGGGGACGTCGGGGGTGTCGGCCATGAGGGGTCGCGGTGCTTTCGGTTCGGGGCGGACGGCCGCGATCAGGCGAGCAGGATCGGGGCGTTGTCGAGGAGGCGGGTGGTGCCGACGATCGCGGCGACGAGCACGAGTGCCGGGCCGCGGTGGTCGGCGTCGACCGGGAGGAGCGTCGCGGGATCCACGACGACGAGATAGTCCAGCTTAACGAGCGGCTCGGCGTGCGCGACGGCCTCGGCGGCCTCGATCGCCGCGGCGGCACCGCGGTCCGCGGCTCCCGTGGCGGCCGCGAGGAGGCGCGGGAGCACGAGGCCCGCGCGGCGCTGCTCCTCGTCGAGGTAGCGGTTGCGGCTGGAGCGGGCGAGCCCGTCCTCCTCCCGCACGATGCCGACGCCCTCGATCGCGACGGGCAGGTCGAGGTCGCGGACCATGCGGCGCACGAGGAACAGCTGCTGCGCGTCCTTCTGCCCGAAGACCGCGACGTCCGGCTGGGCGATGCTCAGGAGCTTGGCGACGACGGTGAGCATCCCGTCGAAGTGCCCCGGCCGCGCGCGCCCCTCGTAGAAGCCGCCGACCTCGCCCGCGACGACCCTCGTGGAGGACGGCCCGTCGGGGTACATCTCGGCGACTCCCGGAGCGAAGAGGAGGTCGGCCCCGGCCGCGTCGAGCAGGGCGGTGTCGCCCTCGAGGTCGCGCGGGTAGCGGTCCAGGTCCTCGGTCGGACCGAACTGCAGCGGATTCACGAACACCGACACGACGACGACGTCGGCCAGCTCGCGCGCCCGCTCGACGAGGGCGAGGTGCCCGGCGTGCAGGGCGCCCATCGTCGGCACGAGCGCGATGCGCCGACCGGCCCGCCGCGCCTCCTGCAGCCGCTCGCGGAGGTCGCCGATGCGGTGGACGGTGCTGATCACCCGACGATGCTACCGGCGGTCCCACGGCCGCCCGGGCCCTCGGCACCGAGACGCCGTGCTCCTCCGCGAGGCACCGCCTCCCGAGCGGCGTCCCACCCGGGAGCGGCGTCTCGAGCGGCGCGCCCGTCAGCCCGCCGCGCGGCGCAGGGCGTCGTCGACGGAGGAGCGGACGAGGCTGGAGAGGAAGAAGCCCGGCTTCTCGACGCCGATGCCCGCCAGCAGTCCCGCCGCCTGGTCGACGATCGCGGTCGAGAAGGTCGTGGCGGTCGAGACGGCCTCCGCGTAGGCGGCGCGGTCCGACTCCGCCACGGAGACCGGCTCCCCGCCCATCTCGACCACCAGCGCCTGCGCGATCGGCAGCACCGGGCCCGGTGCCGACACGGCGAAGTAGGTCTCGGCGAGGCGCGCCAGGTCGAGGCTGGTGCCGCTGAAGGCCATCGCCGGGTGGACTGCCAGGGGGATGACCCCAGAGGCGAGCGCCGGAGCGAGCACCCCGTAGCCGTGCTCAGGCGCCGTGTGCAGCACCAGCTGGCCGGGCTGCCACGCTCCGGTCGCGGCGAGCCCCGCGACCAGGGCGGCGATCTCGCTCCCGGGGACGGCGACGATCACCAGCTCGCTGCGCTCGACGAGCTCGGGGATCGCGAGCACGGGGACTCCGGGGAGCAGCGCGTCGGCGCGCTCGCGGCCGCTCTCGCTGGTGGTGGCGATACCGATCACGGCGTGGCCGGCCCCGGCGAGCGCGGCACCGAGCACCGGGCCCACGCGTCCGGCACCGATCACGCCGACGCCCAGGCGTCCGTCGCGGCGGTTCTCAGGCATGCGGTTCCCCCTCCGGAGCGGGCCAGTCGGGCAGGGCGGGTGCGGCCGCGCGCCGCCCCCACTGGTGGCTCGCGTCGCGGTCGGCGGCCCGCACTCCGGCCGTCGCGAGGCTCTCGAAGAAGGCGAGTCCGTCGGCTGCGCTCATCACCGGCACGAGCGGAGTGACGGGGCCGGCCACCGTGTGCACGCGCGCCGAGGCCAGCCCGAGCAGGCGCTGGAGCGGTCCCTGCTGGACCCCGACGCTCTGCATCCGCGCCAGGGGCACCACGGCGACCCGCCGCCAGACCGCTCCGCTGCGCAGGATCGCGACCTCGTCCGTCAGCCGGTACCCGGTCCTCCGGAACGAGAAGGGGCGGAGCCACACCGCCGAGCGCGGCGCCCGGGTGAAGCCGGCGGCGTCGCGGTGCCGGAGTGCGTCTCCGACGGGCGTCGACTCCGCTCCCTCGGCCGGTCCGGGCAGCAGGAGGGCGAGGACGCGCTCGACCGCGGCGAGGTCACCGACGGGCAGGATCGTGGTGTTCGGCTCGCCGTTCGCCCCGCGGGAGGCCGCGTGGCCGGCGCGGTCGATCCGCACCTGCCACCAGCCGAAGGGGCGCCAGAGCAGCGGCTGCGTGATCTCGACGGCGTGGATCCGGCCGGGCGGGATCGTGTCGCTGCTGGTCGAGAGCACGCCGTAGCCGACCCGCACGCCGTCGGGCGTCGCGGCGATCGAGTACCGGAGCGAGCGCACGAACTGGCGGACGTAGTAGCTGCCCGAGCCGATCAGGCCCGGCAGGATCGCGAAGAGCACGTAGGGCGAGCCGTAGACGGCGACGAACACCACGGCGACGACCGAGGCGGCCAGGAACAGGGTGAAGCCGCTGAAGACGAGCGAGCCGAGGAGCCGGCCCGGCGGGATCGAGACGACCGACTCGGGCGGCGTCTCGTCCTGAGGCTCGCCGAACTCCTCCAGCCGGCGCGCCAGGAACCCGCCCGCCGGAGCCGCACCGTCGACCGTCGCCTCCCGCTCGCGCACCCCGGACGCGAGCCGCAGGATGTCGCGGCGCAGGGCGTCAACCAAGCGCGACCCGAGGTACGACAGCTGGACGTTCGCGTCCTGCCCGGCCACGCTCACCTCGAGCTTCGCGGCTCCGAACAGCCGCGCGAACAGCGGACGCTGCACCGCGATGCCCTGGATGCGGTCCAGCCGCGCCCGCCGGTTGGTCCGGAAGAGCACGCCGGAGCGCACCTCGACGAGCTCGTCCGTGATGCGGAAGGTGTGCATCCGCCAGGACAGCCAGAACGCGAAGACGGCGACCGCCAGGCCCACCGCGACCGCCAGCAGCGCCCAGCCGACGAGACCGCGGCGCAGCAGCTCGTCGACCGGATCGCCGCTCTCGAACCCCTCCGGCCCGGGCAGGAACAGCTCGACCAGGCGCTCGCGGAGGTTCGTGATCACGATACCGAGGACGACCAGCAGGCCGATCCCGCCCTTGAGGACCGGGGTCGCGGGATGGAGGCGGTGCCACTCCCCGTCGGCGAGGTCCGTCTCGACGGCGCGGAGCTCGGTCACAGGCCGGCCCGGCGCGACTCGGCGAGCTCGACCAGGCGGTCGCGGAGCTCCTCCGCGTCCTGCTCGGCCAGGCCCGGGATGCTGACGCCGGTCGCCGCGGCGGCGGTGACGAAGCGGAGGTCGGCGAGGCCGAGCGCCCGGGCGAGCGGCCCGCGGTTGACGTCGATGAGCTGCATCCGCCCGTACGGCACCGACACGAAGCGCTGGAACATGATGCCGCGGCGGAAGAGCAGGTCGTCCTGGCGCAGGAGGTAGCCGTAGGCGCGCGCACGGCGCGGGGCCACGATCAGGAGGGTCACCGCGAGGGCGGCCGCGGCGGCCAGCGGGATCCAGCCCCACGGCAGGCCGATCAGCATCAGCACCACGGGCACGGCGAGCAGCAGCACGCTCGACACGACGGCCGACACGATCTCGACCGCGACGTACCGGGGCGAGACGCGGCGCCACTCCCCCGTGATGTCGAGGCGGTCCCGCCGGCGTCCCCTCGCGTCGCGGCGGGTCGTCGGCGACGCGTCCTCGGGCTCGGCGGGCATGGCGTCGTCCTCACTGCCCGCGGCGATCCGGGCGTCGGCGTCAGGCGTGGTTCACCTCGCCGACGGCGCTGTCGTCGTCGTCGCTCGGCGGGATGGTGCACAGGTGCTCGGCGACCAGGCCGGCCACCAGCAGGACGAGCGCACCCACGATGGTCGCGACGTCCTGCCACACGGAGCCTAGCGAAGGGATCGCACGGCTCAGCAGGTACACCAGGATGCCGCCGGAGGCTCCGAGCAGCAGAGCACCGACGTGGCTGGACGCCTTCGCCAGCACCACGACGCGCATCGCCCGGAACGGATCGATGGGCCGGCGCAGCGTGCCCTTCGTGGCGCGGTGGATCGGGACGGCGAAGCCGAGCACGAGAGCCGCGACCACGATCAGGGTCAGCGGAACCGTCAGCGGCGGGATGAGCACGGGGCGGCCGGCGGCGGCGATCGCGAGGTCGAGGAGGAACCCCGCGACGGCCCCGGCGAGGCCGAGTCCGAGCAGGGTGCTGATGCGGGTGCGCCTCACGGGGTCCTGCTCTCGGGGTCGGCGGTGCTGCCGCGGGCGGAGTCGCGCCCCGGCCAGGTCAACCCGGCCGGGTGGTCGGTCACGCGGTCGGTCGCCCGTGCGCGCAGCTCGGCCACGGGTCCGGCTCCGGGAAGGACCGCCGCCGGCTCGGCGTCGAGCCAGGGCTCGAGCACGAAGGCCCGCTCGGCCGCCCGCGGGTGCGGGAGGGTCAGGTGCGGGTCGTCGCGGAGCACGCCGCCGACCGCGATCACGTCGATGTCGAGGGTCCGGTCGCCCCAGCGCTCCTCGCCCTCGCCGCGGATCCGGCCGCCGGCCGATTCGATCGCCGCCGTCGCCGCGAGCAGGTCGTCGGGCTCGAGGACGGTCGAGCCGGTCACGACCGCGTTGAGGTACCCGGGCGCGTCCTCGTCGACGCCCTCGGGCTTCCACGCGAGCGACTCGACGACCTTGGACACCGCCTCGATGCGCAGGCCCGGCGTCGTGGCGAGGGCCCGCAGCGCCTCCTCGAGGTGCGCCAGGCGGTCGCCGAGGTTGCTGCCGAGCGCGAGCACGACGTGGCGGACCGGGCGGACGCGCTCCTGCCGCGGCCTCACGACCGGGTCCTCGTGATCTGCACGGCGACGTCCTCGAACGGCAGCGGGATCGGCGCGTCCGGCTTGTGGACGGTGATGCGGACGACGTCGGCGGCGGCGAAGCCCAGGGCGACCCGGGCGAGGCGCTCGGCCAGGGTCTCGATGAGGTCGACCGGGTCGCGGGTCACCGCGTCGGCCAGGGCGATCGCGAGCTCGCCGTAGTGCACCGTCTCGGCCAGCGCGTCGCCCTCGGCCGCCGGCGCGGTGTCGAGCCAGACCGTCGCGTCGATCACGAAGTCCTGGCCGTTCTCGCGCTCGAAGTCGAAGACGCCGTGGTGCGCGCGCACGCGCAGCCCGGTGAGGGTGATGGAGTCGCGCACGGCGAGGGCGGCGGGGTCGATCGCGGTCACGGGGTCTCCTCCTGAAGTCGGGCGGCGAGGGCCAGGGCGCGGGCGGACGAGCGGACGTCGTGGACCCGGACGCCCCAGGCGCCGTGCTCGGCGGCGACGAGGCTCAGCATGGCGGAGACCTCGTCGCGCTCGGCGGCCGGGGCGCCGGCGGGGGCGAACGGAGCGAGGAACCGCTTGCGCGAGTGGCCGACCAGGACCGGGAAGCCCAGCGAGACGATCGCGTCGAGCCCGGCCAGCAGCGCCCAGTCGTGCGCGCCGACCTTCGCGAAGCCGAGGCCCGGGTCGAGCAGGAGGCGGTCGTCCCGGATCCCGGCCTCACGGGCGGCGTCGACGCGGCGCTCGAGCTCGCCGCGGACGTCCGCCACCACGTCGCCGTAGGAGGCGAGAGCGGTCATGCCCGCGCTGTGCCCGCGCCAGTGCATCGCGATGTAGACGGCGCCGCGCTCGGCGACGAGCGCGAGCATCCGCGGATCGGCGAGGCCGCCGGAGACGTCGTTGACGACGACGGCGCCCGCGTCCAGGGCGGCCTCGGCCGTGGCGGCGCTCATCGTGTCGATGCTGACGCGCACCCCCTCCGCGGCGAGGGCGCGGACGACGGGCAGCACGCGGCCCTGCTCGGCGGCGGAGTCGACGCGCGCCGCACCGGGACGGGTGCTCTCGCCGCCGACGTCGACCAGGTCCGCGCCGAACGCGGCGGGTCCGTCCCCGGCGGGCCGGGTCAGGTCGAGGCCGTGGCGGACGGCGTCGTCGACGGACAGCCAGCGGCCGCCGTCGCTGAACGAGTCCGGAGTGACGTTGAGGATCCCCAGGAGCGCGGCGCGGCCGGTCGGCGTGAGGTCGGCGACGGTGGTGGCCACGTCACTCCCCCCGCGCGGCGCCGATCAGCGCGATGATCTCGGCGCGGGCGGCCGGGTCGGCGAGGGAGCCGCGGGCGGCGACCGTCACGGTCGAGCTCGCGGTCTGGCGCGGCCCGCGCATCCGCACGCAGCCGTGCTCGGCGTCGACCACGACGAGCACTCCCTCGGGAGCGAGGCCCTGCTCGAGCGCGTCGGCGATCTGCTCGGTCATCCGCTCCTGGATCTGCGGTCGCGACGCGACCGTCTCGACCACGCGCGGCAGCCGGCCGAGGCCGACGACCCGCTCGCGCGGCCGGTAGGCGATGTGCGCGACGCCGAGGAACGGCAGGAGGTGGTGCTCGCAGACGGAGCGGAAGGCGAGGTCGCGCACGATCACCGTCTGGTCGAGCGGCGACTCCTGGCCGCCCTCGACCACCGCGAACGTCTCGGTCAGCTGGGCCGCGGCGTCGTCGTCGAACCCGCCGAAGAACTCCTCGTACGCCTCGGCGAACCGCCGCGGCGTGTCGAGGAGTCCCTCGCGGCCCGGGTCGTCCCCGATGGCCGCGAGGATCTCGGCGACGGCCGCCTCGATGCGCGCCTTGTCGACGGGCACGCGCGCGCTACGCCGTCGCGGGGCGCGGGTTGATCAGCGGCGGGCGCTTCGGCGCGACCTCGTCGGCACCAGCGGAGGAGACTCCCCCGTCGGTCGCACCCGAGTCGATCGGCGCCTTGGCGACCGGGACCGCGATGGGCGGCAGGTCGGACAGGGGGCGCTTGTCGCTCGAGAGCCACTGCGGGCGCTCGTCGATGCGGCGGACGTCCTTGAAGATCTCGGCCAGCTGGTCGTGGTCGAGCGTCTCCTTCTCGAGCAGCTCCATCGCGAGGCGGTCGAGGATGTCGCGGTTGTCGTTGATGACCTGCCACGCCTCGTCGTGCGCCTGCTCGATGAGCTGGCGCGTCTCGGCGTCGACCGTCTCGGCGATCTGCTCGGAGTAGTCGCGCTGGTGGCCCATGTCGCGGCCGAGGAACATCTCGCCCGACGACTGGCCGAGCTTGACCGCTCCGACGTTCGCGGACATGCCGTAGTCGGTGACCATCTTGCGGGCGATGGAGGTCGCCTTCTCGATGTCGTTCGACGCTCCGGTGGTGGGGTCGTGGAAGACGATCTCCTCCGCGACGCGGCCGCCCATCGCGTACGTGAGCTGGTCGAGGAGCTCGTTGCGGGTCGTGGAGTACTTGTCCTCCAGCGGGAGCACCATCGTGTAGCCGAGGGCGCGGCCGCGCGGCAGGATCGTGACCTTGGTCACGGGGTCGGTGTGGCGCATCGCCGCCGCCGCCAGAGCGTGTCCGCCCTCGTGGTAGGCGGTGATCAGCTTCTCCTTGTCGCGCATGACCCGCGTGCGGCGCTGCGGCCCCGCGATGACGCGGTCGATGGCCTCGTCGAGCGCGCGGTTGTCGATCAGCTGCGCGTTGGAGCGGGCGGTGAGCAGTGCGGCCTCGTTGAGGACGTTGGCCAGGTCGGCGCCGGTGAAGCCCGGGGTCTTGCGGGCGACGACCTCGAGGTCGACTCCCCCGGCGAGCGGCTTGCCGCGGCCGTGGACCTCGAGGATCCGCTTGCGGCCGAGCAGGTCGGGGGCGTCGACGCCGATCTGGCGGTCGAAGCGGCCCGGACGCAGCAGCGCGGGATCGAGGATGTCGGGGCGGTTCGTCGCCGCGATCAGGATGACGTTCGTCTTGACGTCGAAGCCGTCCATCTCGACCAGCAGCTGGTTGAGGGTCTGCTCGCGCTCGTCGTGACCGCCGCCCATGCCGGCGCCGCGGTGGCGGCCGACGGCGTCGATCTCGTCGACGAAGATGATGGCCGGCGAGTTCTCCTTCGCCTGCTGGAACAGGTCGCGGACACGGCTCGCGCCGACGCCGACGAACATCTCGACGAAGTCCGATCCGGAGATGGAGTAGAAGGGGACGCCCGCCTCGCCCGCGACCGCGCGCGCCAGCAGGGTCTTGCCGGTGCCGGGAGGGCCGTAGAGCAGGACGCCCTTCGGGATGCGGGCGCCGACGGCCTGGAACTTCGCGGGCTCCTTGAGGAACTCCTTGATCTCGTGCAGCTCCTCGATCGCCTCGTCGGCGCCGGCGACATCGCCGAACGTGACCTTGGGCGACTCCTTCGAGACGAGCTTCGCCTTCGACTTGCCGAACTGCATGACGCGGTTGCCGCCGCCCTGCATGCCCGAGAGCATCAGCCAGAAGAACGCGCCGATCAGCAGGATGGGGAGCAGGAAGCCGAGAGCCGAGAGGAACCAGTTGGTCTGCGGGACCTCGTCGTTGTAGCCGGTGCTGCCGAGATCGGCCGCGGACACCGCGTCGACGACCTCCGCGCCGCGAGGGGCCACGTAGTAGAACTGCACCTGCGTGCCGTTGTCTCCGTCGGCCTGCTTGAGCGTGAGATCGACGCGCTGCTCGCCGTCCACGATCTTCGCCGAGTCGACCTTGCCGTCCTTCAGGAGGTCGAGACCCTCCTGCGTCGTGACCGGCCGGAAGCCGGACATGGTGATCAGCGAGGAGCCGATCCACACCGCGACGATCGCCAGGACGACGTAGAGGATGGGACCCCGGAAGATGCGCTTCACGTTCATGCTTGTTGCGGGTGCGACACCCGGCGCCTTTCTGACGAGGAGATTGTGCCTGCCAGGCTACCTCCCGCACTCTGAGCGCCGCCCACGCGTTCGCCGTGGGCCGAACGGCCGCGGGCTGTGTTGTCTGGCGGGGATGCGGCGGGCCGCATCCCCGCGCGCGGTCGGCTTCGCGACGGGGTGCGTTCCGCAGAGCGGGTCTCGTCGGACTGCCGGGAAACGCTGGCACGCGTTTCCCGGTCCGCGTCCTCTGCCTTGCGGGTGGAGGCGGGTGCTTCACGGGCAGGGCGCGCCGCGAGAGCGCAGGAGTTGTCGCACTCGAGCTCGACAGCGACGACTACTGCGGCTCGAGCATCGCGAACTCGGGCGAGTGGGTGGAGTCGGCGCCCTCGTTGCGGAAGTTGCGGTTGATCTCGAAGACCCGGTCGATGCCGCCGACGACCGCCCGCTTGAGGTAGAGCTCGGGCGCGATGCTGCAGGTGATGCACGGCGGCGCCTCCGCCCGACCCTTCGCCACGCACTCGAACGCGTTCGACACCGAGCTGTACC
>NZ_PSVU01000043.1:0-32765 GCF_002932515.1 Rathayibacter sp. AY1D5 | reverse complement strand
CTGGTTCGCGCCGTAGTCGCCGGACGACTTGGTCGACATGCTCTCGTGCGGAGCGGAGGGGGCTGCTGAGCCGTTCGCGTCCAGGTCGTTCGCTGCGGGTGACGTGGAGTCGTTCGGCTCGTGAGTCATAGCTGTGGAGTTCTCCTCTGACGGTCCGTCGCGACGCGCACGGTGATCTGGAGATCGCCCGCGCGGCGGCGTCACTGCGGTTCGGCGGCCCTCCATTCTACCGCGTGCCGGGTCGATCCGAAGCGCTGGACGGCGATCTGAGGCGCGAAAGATCGGCGGTCGACCGAAAATGCGTCCTCAGCCGTAGGTGTCGCGCGGACCACGCCCTGGAATCGACCTGGGACCCTTTTTCCAGTTCGGGACGTCCGGGCCCTGGAAACGGATCGACGCGATGCCCGCGTCGGGGAAGTTCACGGCGATGTGGTTCATGATCTCGATCCGCATCAGCCGGAGCTGCGTCGACCACGCCGTGGACTCGCAAGCGACCGTCAGCACGCCGTCGACGACGCCCACCGGAGTCGAGTGCTTCGCGGTCTCCTCGCCGGCGATCGCCGTCCACGACGACATCAGGTCGCCCTGCGCCAGCGGCGCCGTCCAGCCGAGCTTCACGGTGAGGGAGTCGAGGACGTCGCCGAGGTCGTGCGGGTCGCGGCCCTTGCCGAACGGGATCGCGTCGCCCTTGGGCTCGGCGCGCTCGACGGTCTTCCGGATGCGGCGCGGGCCGTCGGCGCCGAACACCTCCTTGAGGTGCCGGTAGACGCGGGCGGCCTCGGAGTCGGGGGCGGGGGCGGCGACCCGCGGGGAGACCGGCCGTGATCCCGCTCGGCCGGGTCCCCGACGCGCACGCCTGCTCCCGAGCGGGCTGCCCGCGGACGGCGACGTTCGCGATCGAGTGGCGGAACCCGAGGATCCACGCGGAGGACCGTCGGAAGACCTGGCTGGCCTGCGGCGAGCACCTGGAGTTCCTGCGCGAGTTCCTCCTCGCCCGCGACTTCCCGCTCGAGGTGAAGCCGCTCTACACGGTCGATCGCGGAGCGGAACGATGAGCGGCGACGCGCCCCGTCCCTCCTGGCGCTTCGTCTTCTCGCGACGCTGGTTCGGCTACCTCGCTCTCGCGATCGTCTTCGCCGTCGCCTGCGTGCTGCTCTCGCGCTGGCAGGTCGCGCGGCTCGACCAGGCCGCCTCGACCAACCGGCTGGTCACCGCGAACTGGACCGCCGACCCGGTGGCGCTCGACGGGCTGCTCCCCGCCGACTCCACGTGGGACGACGCGCTCGAGTACCGCCCGGTCGAGGTCACCGGCGTCTACGAGACGCAGGGGCAGACCCTCGTCCGCAACCGGCCCTACAACGGCAACCCCGGCTTCGAGATCCTGACGCCGCTGCGGCTCGACGACGGCAGCGTGTTCGTCGTCGACCGCGGCTGGGTCCCCGTCGGCTCGACCCAGGACTCCCCCGACGCGATCCCCGCGCCGCCCGAGGGGGAGGTGACCGTCGTCGCCCGCCTGAAGCCCGCGGAGGGACGGATCGACGGACGCTCCGCACCGGCCGGCCAGATCGCCACGATCCAGCTCGACGACCTGTCGACGCAGCTGGACGAGCCCCTGCGGACCTCGGCGTACGGCCTGCTGGTCGCCGAGGCGCCGGCGCCGGTCGACGCTCCCCCGCTGGCCGCGATCAAGCCGGTCGCCGACGAGGGCCTGCACATCAGCTACGCCATCCAGTGGGTGCTGTTCGCCGTCATGGGCTTCGGCGGGCTCGGCTGGGCGATCCGCCACGAGTACCGCATCCGCAACGCCGACGACCCCGAGGTCGTCGCGGCCGAGGAGCGGCGCGAGGAGCGCCGCCGACGCCGCGGCCGCAGCGACTCCGAGGTCGAGGACGAGCTGCTCGACGCCCGCTAGGCGAGCGTGATCAGGTCGAGGTAGTCGGCCGCCCAGTGGTCCTCGGTGCCCTCCGGCATGATCAGGACGCGCTCGGGGTTCAGCGCCTCGACGGCTCCCTCGTCGTGGCTGACCAGGACGACCGCGCCCTCGTAGTGCGCGAGCGCGTCGAGGATCTCCTCGCGGCTCGCGGGGTCGAGGTTGTTGGTGGGCTCGTCGAGCAGGAGCACGTTCGCGCCCGAGACCACGATCATCGCCAGGGCGAGACGGGTCTTCTCCCCGCCGGAGAGGACCCCGGCCGGCTTGTGCGAGTCATCGCCGGTGAACAGGAACGAGCCCAGGACCCGGCGGGCCTCGGTCTCGGTGAGGTTCGGGCTGGAGGAGACCATGTTCTCGAGCACCGAGCGCTTGACGTCGATCGTCTCGTGCTCCTGCGCGTAGTAGCCGATCCGGAGGCCGTGCCCGGCCTCGATCACTCCGGTGTCGGGCTGGTCGACGCCGCCCAGGATGCGCAGGAGCGTCGTCTTGCCCGCTCCGTTGAGCCCCAGGATGACGACCTTGGAGCCGCGGTCGATCGCGAGGTCGACGGCGGTGAAGATCTCGAGCGAGCCGTAGCTCTTCGACAGGTTCTGAGCCTGCAGAGGGGTGCGACCGCAGGCGGACGGAGTCGGGAACCGGAGCTTCGCGACGCGGTCGACCGCGCGGACCTCCTCGAGCCCGCTGAGCATGCGCTCGGCACGCGCGACCATCTGGTGCGCCGCTGCGGCCTTCGAGGCCTTCGCGCCGAACTTCGCGGCCTGCAGCTGGAGGGCGCCGGCCTTCTTCTCGACGTTGACCCGCTCCTTCTTGCGGCGCTCCTCGTCGGCGGCGCGCTGGCGCTGGTAGTTCTTCCAGTTCATGTTGTAGACGTCGATGACCTGGCGGTTGGCGTCGAGGTAGAAGACGCGGTTCACGGTCTCGCCGACCAGCTCGATGTCGTGGCTGATCACGATGAAGCCGCCGCGGTAGTTCTTGAGGAACTCGCGGAGCCAGACGACGGAGTCGGCGTCGAGGTGGTTCGTCGGCTCGTCGAGGATCAGCGTGCTCGCGTCGGAGAAGAGGATGCGCGCGAGCTCGATGCGGCGCCGCTGGCCACCGGAGAGCGTCTTGAGCGGCTGGTCGAGGATCCGGTCGGGGAGGTTGAGGTTGCTCGCGATCGACGCGGCCTCCGCCTCAGCCGCGTATCCGCCCAGGGAGAGGAAGCGATCCGTGAGGTTGCCGTACTTCTTCATGCCGGCCTCGCTCACGGAGGTGTCGCTGCTCGACATCGCGACCGTCGCCTCCTGCATGCCGAGCACCAGCTGCCCCAGCCCGCGGGCGTCGAGGATGCGGGTGCGCGCGAGCTCCTCCGGGTCGCCGGAGCGCGGGTCCTGAGGGAGGTAGCCGATCTCGCCGCCGCGGTCGACCGTGCCCTTCGAGGCGATGAGGTCGCCCGCGAGGACCTTGGTCAGCGTCGTCTTCCCCGCCCCGTTGCGGCCGACGAGGCCGACCTTGTCGCCGTCGCCCACCCGGAAGGAGACGTTCTCCATCAGGAGTCGGGCGCCGACTCGGAGTTCGAGGTCGTGCACGCTGAGCACAGTGCTGTCCGTTCCCGCCAAGAAATGGCGTTCGGTTCGGGAGGAGTGGGGCAAGGGGCCGCGATGCGGCAGCCCCCTAGTATATTTCCTGAGCCGCGGGGCGGATCCACGTCCGCTCACCGCGGACGCGCTCGCTCCTCGCTCTCGGGCGACCAGGACTCTCGGAGATCACCCATGTCCCCTTCCTCTTCCGCCCTCCCGCGCCCGGTCCTCGCCGACCGGCTCGTCACCCGCTCCGTCGCGACCGACGCCCTGCTGGTGCTCGCGGGTGCAGGTCTCACCGCAGCGATGGCGCAGCTGTTCATCCCGATGTGGCCGGTCCCCTTCACGGGCCAGACCTTCGCGGTCCTCCTGGTCGGCACGACGCTCGGCGCACTCCGCGGCGCGCTCTCCATGCTCGTGTACGCGCTCGTCGGCGCTCTCGGCGCCCCGGTCTTCACCGAGGGCTCGCACGGCTGGGCGGTCCTCGCGGGTCCCACCGGCGGCTACATCGTCGGCTTCGTCCTCGCGTCGATCGTCACCGGGTGGCTCGCCCAGCGGCAGTGGGACCGTCGCGTCCTCGGCACGCTGGTGACCTTCCTCGCCGGCACCGCCACCATCTACCTCGTCGGCCTGCCCTGGCTGGCCGCCGCCCTCGCCTCGCTGGGGCTGCCCGCCGACCTCGGCTCCGTCCTCTCCGCGGGACTCGTGCCCTTCCTGGTCGGCGACGCGCTCAAGGCGCTGGTCGCCGCCGCGCTGCTCCCCACCACCTGGGCGATGCTCTCGCGCCGCTCGCGCTGAGCGGTCGCACGGACGCCGAAGGGCCGGGAGGACGATTCCTCCCGGCCCTTCGGGCGTCCGGCAGAGGTCGAGCCGCCCGGTCCTCCTGCTCGACCTCGGTGGGCACCTCCACCGACTCGACCGGCGGGGGCGACGACGGCCCCGGACTCCGGAGCCGTCCCGCGCGGCCGTTCCGACTCCACGATGGACTGCGACAGGCTGAAGACGACAGGAACGCCGAAGGGCCGGGAGGACGACTCCTCCCGGCCCTTCGGCGTCGGTGTGCAGCGGCTAGATCGAGAAGCCGAGTGCGCGCATCATGTCGCGCCCGTCCTCGGTGATCCGGTCGGGACCCCACGGCGGCATCCAGACCCAGTTGATCCGGAACGCCTCGACGATGCCGTCGAGCGACTCGGCGGTCTGCTCCTCGAGCACGTCGGTCAGCGGGCAGCCCGCCGAGGTGAGGGTCATGTGGATGACGAGGGCGTCGTTCTCGTCGTCCCAGCCCAGATCGTAGATGAGTCCCAGGTCGACCACGTTGACCCCGAGCTCGGGATCCATCACGTCCTTGAGGGCCTCCTCGACCTGGTCGAAGAGCTTCGGCTCGAGAGTGGTGACCGCCATGATCAGACCGTCGCCGAGGTCAGGAAGCGGTCGTAGCCCTCGTCCTCGAGCCGGGTGGCGAGCTCCTTGCCGCCCTGCTCGGCGACGCGGCCGGCGACGAAGACGTGGACGAAGTCGGGCTGGATGTAGCGCAGGATCCGCGTGTAGTGCGTGATCAGCAGCACGCCGAGACCGGTGCTCTGGTGGGCGCGGTTGACGCCCTCCGACACGATCTTGAGCGCGTCGACGTCCAGGCCGGAGTCGGTCTCGTCGAGGACGGCGAACTGCGGGGCGAGCAGCTCGAGCTGGAGGATCTCGTTGCGCTTCTTCTCACCTCCCGAGAAGCCCTCGTTGACGTTGCGCGCCGCGAAGGACGAGTCCATGCGGAGGTTCGCCATCGCCGACTTGACGTCCTTCGTCCACGTGCGGATCGCGGGCGCCTCGCCGGCGATCGCGGTCTTGGCGGTGCGGAGGAAGTTGGTGTTGGTCACACCGGGGATCTCGACCGGGTACTGCATGGCGAGGAAGAGGCCCGCGCGGGCGCGCTCGTCGACGGACATGTCGAGGACCTCGACGCCGTCGAGGGTGATCGAGCCGCCGTCGACGTGGTACTTCGGGTGTCCCGCGATCGTGTACGCGAGGGTGGACTTGCCGGACCCGTTGGGGCCCATGATCGCGTGGATCTCACCCTGGTTGATGGTGAGATCGACACCGCGGAGGATCTGCTTGGTCCCCTGCTCGGTCTCGACACTGACGTGGAGATCGCTGATCTGGAGAACGGACATTCAGACTTCCTTCGTGACGGTCGGGTCGATGTAGACGTCGCCGTCGATGATCTCGACGACGAAGACGGGGACCGGCTCGTAGGCCGGGAGGTTCAGGGGGGTGCCGGTGCGGAGGGAGAACTGGGAGCCGTGCGCCCAGCACTCGAGGCTGTCGCCCTCGACGAAGCCCTCGGAGAGGGAGATCTCGCCGTGGGTGCAGGTGTCGCCGATGGCGTGGATCTCGCCGGCGGAGTCCTGCACGACCGCGATCGCGACTCCGTCGACCTCGACCCGCATGGCCTGGTTGGGGATCAGCTCGGAGACCGAGCAGATCATCGCGGCGTTGCTCATGCGCTGACCGCCGCTCCGCGGGAGGAGCCGGTCTGGCCGGCGCTCCCGGCGAGCTCCGCCTCGATCGCGAGCTGCAGGCGGTCCTCGAGCTCGGCGACCTTGATCTGCTGCACGATCTCGCTGAGGAACCCGCGCACGACCAGGCGTCGCGCCTCGTCCTCACGGATGCCGCGGGACTGCAGGTAGAAGAGCTGCTCGTCGTCGAAGCGGCCGGTCGCCGAGGCGTGCCCCGCTCCGGCGATGTCACCGGTCTCGATCTCGAGGTTCGGGATGGAGTCGGCGCGCGTGCCGTCCGAGAGGACCAGGTTGCGGTTCTGCTCATAGCTGTCGGTGCCGGTGGCGCTGTTGCGGATCAGGACGTCGCCGATCCAGACGGTGCGCGCGCCCTCGCCCTGCAGCGCGCCCTTGTAGGTCACGCGGCTGCGGGTGTCGGGGGCGTCGTGGTCGACGTACACCTGCTGCTCGAGGTGCTGGCCGCCGTCGGCGAAGTACAGGCCGAAGAGTTCGCCGTCCGCTCCGCGCTCGACGAGGTGCGCCGAGGGGTTCACCCGGACGATGGAGCCGCCGAGGGTGACCACGATGTGCTTCACCTTCGCGTCGCGTCCGACCCGCACGAAGTGGTTGGCCAGGTGCCGGGCGTCATCCGCCCACTCCTGCACGGTGACGACGGTGAGCTGCGCGCCCTCGCCGACGAGGATCTCCACGTTCTCCGCGAGGGAGGCCTCCCCCTCGTTCTGCAGCACGACGACGGCGCGGGCGTAGGGCGCCGCCTCGATGATCGTGTGCGCGGCGCGGGGTGCGGAGCCGAGGCCCGAGCGGACGAGGGTGGCGACCTTCTCGTCCTCGCCCGTCACGCGGACGGCGAGGGCCTTCTCGAAGCTCGACCAGGCGTTCGCGGCGGCGCGGTCCTCGGGGAGGCCGGCGGTGCCGATCCGCTGGTCGTCGCGGCCGACCCACGAGACGTCCACACCGTCCACCGCCGCGTGCTCGAGCGGGGCGGGCGAGCCGTCGAGCGCGCCGTCGATGAGATCGCCGAGGCGGGCGACGGGCGTCAGCTTCCAGGCGATCTCGCGGCCGGTGACGGCCTCGAAGGCCTCGACGTCGGCCGACGCGAAGCGCTCGGAGCGCGTCTGCACGGGCGTGAACGCCCCGTCGGAGTGGGCGCTGACGCCCAGGCGCTCAGCGGCGGCCGCGCCGTCGATCTCGGGGGTCGCGGCGCTCGTGGGGACCGTCATCTGGCGGTGGTTCCTTTCGATGGGTGCGGGGCGCCCCGTCCGGGCGCCCCTTCGAGGGGGGAGGCGGGCGTCAACCGACGCTGCCCTCCATCCCCATCTCGATGAGCTTGTTCAGCTCGAGGGCGTACTCCATGGGCAGCTCGCGCGCGATCGGCTCGATGAAGCCACGGACGATCATGGCCATCGCCTCGTCCTCCGGCAGGCCGCGCGACATCAGGTAGAAGAGCTGCTCCTCGCTGACCTTCGACACCGTCGCCTCGTGGCCGAGCTGCACGTCGTCGACACGGATGTCGATCGCCGGGTAGGTGTCGGAGCGCGAGATGGTGTCGACCAGGAGGGCGTCGCAGCGCACGGTGTTCGCCGAGTGGTGCGCGTTCGCGTCCACCCGGACCTCGCCGCGGTATCCGGCGCGACCGCCGCCGCGGGCGATCGACTTCGAGACGATCGACGACTGCGTGTACGGCGCCATGTGGACCATCTTCGCGCCGGCGTCCTGGTGCTGGCCGGGGCCCGCGAACGCGACGGAGAGGGTCTCGCCCTTCGCGTGCTCGCCGACCAGGAAGATCGACGGGTACTTCATCGTGACCTTCGAGCCGATGTTGCCGTCGATCCACTCCATCGTCGCGCCCTCGTGCGCGATCGCGCGCTTGGTGACGAGGTTGTAGACGTTGTTCGACCAGTTCTGGATCGTCGTGTAGCGCACGCGGGCGTTCTTCTTCACGATGATCTCGACCACGGCCGAGTGCAGCGAGTCCGACTTGTAGATCGGAGCCGTGCAGCCCTCGATGTAGTGGACGTAGCTGTCCTCGTCCGCGATGATCAGGGTCCGCTCGAACTGGCCCATGTTCTCGGTGTTGATCCGGAAGTAGGCCTGCAGCGGGATGTCGACGTGGACGCCCTTGGGGACGTACACGAAGGAGCCGCCGGACCAGACCGCGGTGTTCAGCGCCGCGAACTTGTTGTCGCCCGCGGGGATGACGGTGCCGAAGTACTCCTCGAAGATCTCGGGGTGCTCGCGCAGCGCCGTGTCGGTGTCCATGAAGATGACGCCCTGCTCCTCCAGGTCCTCGCGGATCTGGTGGTAGACGACCTCGGACTCGTACTGGGCCGCGACACCGCCGACGAGGCGCTGGCGCTCCGCCTCCGGGATGCCGAGCTTCTCGTACGTGTTCTTGATGTCGTCCGGGAGGTCGTCCCAGGTCTGCGCCTGCTTCTCGGTGGAGCGGACGAAGTACTTGATGTTGTCGAAGTCGATGTCCGACAGGTCGGCGCCCCACGTCGGCATGGGCTTGCGCTCGAAGAGCTTCAGGGCCTTCATGCGGCGGTCGCGCATCCAGGCGGGCTCGTTCTTGAGCGCGGAGATGTCGGAGACGACCTCGGGCGAGATGCCGCGTCGTGCGGAGGCTCCGGCGGAGTCCGAGTCGGACCAGCCGAACTCGTAGACGCCCAGGCTCTCGAGCTCGGGGCGGTCGATCAGGATGTCTGACATGTGTACCTCGTTTCCTACCCACTGCTAACCGGTCGGGTCCCGGAGTCATTCCCCCGGGGGTGGCCCGCGGGTGCTCTCCGGCCGGTCGCGCGATCGATCTGATGCGCGGAGCGGATGATGTGCGTCCCTGGATTCCGGAGGTGTGCGTCGGCGCTCCATCGGGCCGTGTGCGGATCACGTGCGCAGGGTGCGTCGAACCGTGACCAGCTTCTCATTCTACCGGCGTCCGCCGTTCAGGGGAACCTCCGCACCTGGGTGTCGGCCGGGCACCGGTGACGCGCATCCAGACGCGCATGGCCATACCGGTGTCGGTGGTCCGTGATTCGGTTCCGCCATGACGAACGACGCATCGACCCCGATCCCCGCACGACTCGTGACCGCACTGGTGGGCGCCGGCCTGCCGACCGGACCCGCGCGGGCGTTCGGCCCTCTCGCCCGCGCGATCGCGGCCGACCTCCCGCTGCGGACGCTCCCCCGCGTGCTCCTGCGCCTCCGGCGGCACCTGCTCTCCGCCGAGCCGGAGCCCGCGGTCAGGCGGCGGGTTGGAGCTCCTGGGCGGCGTCCCGGCGCTGGGCGCGCACGGTGAACAGCCTCGGGTTCACGTCGAGCAGCACGCGGACCGCGCCGACCCAGATGAGCGCCGAGCCGAGGAGGTGCACCGCGACGAGCGTCTCGGGCAGCGCGGTGAGCGACTGCACGACCCCGACCAGCGCCTGCAGCACGACGACCACGAGGAAGGCGATCACGCGCCGCCGGGCGAGCTCCGAGCCCGCCGCCCGCGACAGGCGCAGGAGCAGCGCGGCGCCCACGACGAGCACCGCTGTGCCGAGCACGCCGTGCACGACGGTCACGCTCTCCCAGTGGAACTGCATGCGGGGCACCTCCGCGGAGTCGCCGGCGTGCGGGCCGGTTCCCGTCACGACGGTCCCCACGAGGATCACGAGGAGCGTCAGGCCGACGAGCCCGATGCTGAGCGCCCGCGTCGCGCGGTCCGGCTCGAAGGCCACGGACTGCGAGCGGTGGGCGCGGTGCCACGTCAGTGCGGTGGTGGTGAGGAGGGCGATGGCGAGAACGAAGTGCCCGGCCACGATGTACGGGTTGAGGCCCGAGTGGACGGTCGCGCCGCCCGCGAGGGCGTTCGCGACGACGAGCCAGAACTGCGACCAGGCGAGCCGGGTCATGGTGCGGTCGCGCGGCTTCTGCAGGCGCGCGGCCGTGATCGCCCAGCCCACCGCGACCACGAGGACGCCGGTGAACGCGCGGTTCGTGAACTCGATGAAGCCGTGGATTCCGAGCTCGGGGGTCGAGGTGAGCGAGCCCGGCTCGCACGCCGGCCAGGTGGGGCAGCCGAGGCCAGAGCCGGTCAGCCGGACGACGCCCCCGAAGAAGATGATCAGGATGCTCGCGACGAGCGCCGCGGTGGTCCCCCAGCGCAGTGCGCGCGGACCCAGGGTCACCCGCTCGGCGAGCAAGGAGAACGGCGTCACCATCAGAAGGGGAGCAGCGGGTCGATGCCGACGGCGAGGAAGAGCAGGGTGAGGTATCCGATGGACCCGTGGAACACCCGCATCGGCGAGACGTGCTCGTGACGGATCGCGAGGCTGTAGAGGCGGTGCGTCTCGGCGATGAACCAGACTCCGCTGCCGAGCGCGACCACCGTGTAGAGCACCCCCATGCCGGCGACGGGGATCAGCAGGAGCGAGCAGGCGACGGTGGCCCAGGCGTAGAGGATGACCTGGAGCCCGACGATCGTGCGTCCGCGCACGACGGCCAGCATCGGCACGCCGGCGGCCTGGTAGTCGTCCCGGTACTTCATCGACAACGGCCAGTAGTGCGGCGGCGTCCAGAGGAAGATGACGGAGAAGAGGATGACGGGGGCCCAGTCGAGCGAGCCGGTGACGGCCGCCCAGCCGATCAGCACCGGCATGCAGCCCGCGATGCCGCCCCACACGATGTTCTGCGGCGTCCGGCGCTTGAGGAAGAGCGTGTAGAACACGACGTAGATCAGGATCGCGGCGAGCGAGAGGCCCGCGGAGAGCCAGTTGGCCGTGAGGCCGAGCCAGACGATCGACAGGACGCCGATCGTGGTCGCGAAGACGAGCGCGGACCGGTCCGAGATCTCCCCGGTCACGAGCGGCCGGTTCTTCGTCCGGTTCATGATCCGGTCGATGTCGCGGTCGAAGTAGCAGTTGAACGCGCCCGCGGACCCGGCGCTCAGGGCGCCGCCGATCAGGACGTTGAGGACCAGCAGCAGGTTCGGGATCCCGCCCTGCGCCAGGATCATCGTCGGAGCGGTCACCACGAGGAGCAGCTCGATCACGCGCGGCTTCGTCAGAGCGACGAAGGCCTTCACCTTGCGCGAGAGGGTCGTCGGCGACGCCCCGTCCCGCTCGACGGCGGTGGTCTCCACGACTGCGTCCATTGCTCCTCTAACGATTCGATGATCCCGAACGAGTGTAATGCGCCCGTCCGGGAGCCGGGCCCGGCGTGCACGCTTGTCCAATCGGACGCAGACATATGCGACCACGCAACCCCCGGTCGGCGGCGCACCCCCCTCCGTATACTCGGGACTGCTCGCCAGAGCGCCCGGCACGCACCCGAGCCCGCCCGACGATCGTCGGCACGGGGCCGAGAGGGCCGTCGCCGGAGCATCGTGTCGAAGTCGTCATGCGGCGTGCTCCACCATGCGAGAGGGCGGACGGTCCCCGTCTGCCCCACGTCTCGAGAAGGGTCAGTACCAAGTGTCAGAACTGCAATGGGAATCCATTGACGAGAAGGCAGTCGACACGGCGAGGATTCTCGCCGCGGATGCGGTCGAGAAGGTCGGCAACGGCCATCCCGGAACCGCCATGAGCCTCGCGCCCGCCGCCTACCTCCTGTTCCAGAAGGTCATGCGCCGCGATCCGTCCGACGCGACCTGGATCGGCCGCGACCGGTTCATCCTGTCGGTCGGCCACTCCTCGCTGACGCAGTACGTCCAGTTCTACCTGGGCGGCTACGGACTCGAGCTCGACGACCTCAAGGCGCTGCGCACCTGGGGCTCGAAGACCCCGGGCCACCCGGAGTACGGCCACACCGACGGCGTCGAGATCACCACCGGACCGCTCGGCCAGGGCCTCGCCTCCGCCGTGGGCTTCGCCTACGCCTCGCGCTTCGAGCGCGACCTGTTCGACCCGGAGGCCGCCGCGGGCACCTCCCCGTTCGACCACTTCGTCTACGTGATCGCCGGCGACGGCGACCTGCAGGAGGGCGTCACCAGCGAGGCCTCCTCGCTGGCCGGCCACCAGAAGCTCGGCAACCTGGTCGTCATCTACGACTCCAACCAGATCTCGATCGAGGACGACACCAACATCGCCTTCACCGAGGACGTCAAGGCGCGCTACGAGGCCTACGACTGGCAGGTCCAGGTCGTCGACTGGAAGAAGACCGGCGAGTACCACGAGGACGTCGCCGAGCTGCACGCCGCGATCGAGGCCGCGAAGGGCGAGACCGACAAGCCGTCGCTCATCATCCTGCGCACCATCATCGGCTGGCCGTCGCCGAAGAAGCAGAACACCGGCAAGATCCACGGCTCCGCCCTGGGCGCCGACGAGCTCCGCGGACTCAAGGAGGTGCTCGGCTTCGACCCCGAGAAGACCTTCGACGTCGCCGACGAGGTCATCGAGCACACCCGCAAGGCCGTCGAGCGCGGCCAGGCCCAGCACGCCGAGTGGGACGAGCAGCTCGCCGCCTGGGCGTCCGCGAACCCCGAGAAGAAGGAGCTGCTCGACCGGGTCCTCTCGGGCGAGCTGCCCGAGGGCGTCCAGGAGGCGCTCCCCGTCTTCGAGCCCGGCAAGGAGGTCTCGACCCGCGCCGCGTCCGGCAAGGTCATCAACGCCCTCGCCGGCGTGATCCCCGAGCTGTGGGGCGGCTCCGCCGACCTCGCCGAGTCGAACAACACGACGATCGAGGGAGCCGGCTCCTTCGTCCCGACGGAGTTCTCGACCCACGAGTGGACCGGGAAGAAGGGCGGCCGCGTGCTGCACTTCGGCATCCGCGAGCACGCCATGGGCGCGATCCTCAACGGGATCGTCCTGCACGGCAACACCCGCCCGTTCGGCGGCACCTTCCTGATCTTCTCCGACTACATGCGCCCGGCGGTCCGTCTCGCCGCGCTCATGAAGGCGCCGGCCATCTACGTCTGGACCCACGACTCCGTGGCGCTCGGCGAGGACGGCCCGACGCACCAGCCGGTCGAGCAGCTGTCGACCCTCCGCGCGATCCCGGGCCTGGACGTCGTCCGCCCCGGCGACGCGAACGAGGTCGCCTACGCCTGGAAGACCATCCTCGAGCGCCGCGAGGGCCCCGCCGGCCTCGCGCTCACCCGTCAGAACATCCCGGTGTTCGAGCGCGGCGAGGGCGACGCGGAGGGCGAGACCTTCGCCTCCGCCGCGAACGTCGCCCGCGGTGCCTACATCCTGGCCGAGGCGCCGGGCGGCACCCCGGACGTGATCTTCATCGCGACCGGCTCCGAGGTCCAGATCGCCGTCGAGGCGCGCGAGGCCCTGAGGAGCGAGGGCGTCAACGCCCGCGTCGTCTCGGCTCCGTCCCTCGAGTGGTTCGAGGAGCAGGACGCCGAGTACCGCGAGAAGGTCCTGCCCTCCTCGGTGAAGGCGCGCGTCTCGATCGAGGCCGGCCTGAGCCTGGGCTGGCAGAAGTACGTCGGCGACGCCGGCCGCTCCGTCTCGATCGAGCACTTCGGCGCCTCGGCCGACTACAAGACCCTGTTCCGCGAGTTCGGGATCACCACCGAGGCGGCACTGTCCGCCGCCAAGGAGTCGCTCGCAGCCTCCTGACCCGAAGGCCGCGTCCACCACGGACGCGGCCTTCGCCGTCGGAGCAGCGGCTCCCCCTCACACCACGCACCACCTACGCAGAAGAAGAAGAGACATGACCGAGAACACCCCCACCGCAGAGCTCTCCGCCGCCGGCGTCAGCATCTGGCTCGACGACCTCTCCCGCTCGCGCATCTCCACCGGAGGGCTGCAGAAGCTCATCGAGGAGAAGAACGTCGTCGGAGTCACCACGAACCCCACGATCTTCGCCGCGGCCCTGACCAACGGCGAGTCCTACGACGCCCAGGTGCGCGAGCTCGCCTCCGCCGGCACCTCGGTGACCGACGCCGTCTTCGAGATCACCACCGACGACGTCGCCGCGGCGTCCGACATCTTCCGCCCGATCTACGACGCGACCAACGGCTACGACGGCCGCGTGTCGATCGAGGTCGAGCCCGGCCTGGCGCACGACGCCCAGGGCACCATCGAGCAGGCCAAGGCCCTCTGGGCCAAGGTCGACCGCCCCAACGCGATGATCAAGATCCCCGCGACCGTCGAGGGCCTCGAGGCCATCACGGAGGTCATCGGCTCCGGCATCTCGGTGAACGTCACCCTGATCTTCTCGCTCGCCCGCTACCGCGCCGTCATCAACGCGTACCTGGCCGGCCTCGAGAAGGCCAAGGACGCCGGCATCGACCTGTCGACCATCCACTCCGTCGCCTCGTTCTTCGTCTCGCGCGTCGACACCGAGATCGACAAGCGCCTCGAGGCCGTCGGCACCGACGAGGCCCGCGCCCTCAAGAGCAAGTCCGGCGTCGCCAACGCGCAGCTGGCCTACGAGGTCTTCGTCGAGGCGTTCGCCACCGAGCGCGCCCTGCTGCTCCAGGAGTCCGGCGCCAACCGCCAGCGCCCCCTCTGGGCCTCGACCGGCGTCAAGTCGACCGACCTCCCCGACACCCTCTACGTGACTGAGCTCGTCGCGGCCGGCGTGGTCAACACGATGCCCGAGAAGACCCTCGAGGCGACCTTCGACCACGGCGTCATCACCGGCGACACCGTCACGGGCTCGTACGCCGACGCGAACGCCGTCCTCGACGCCGTCGCGGCGCAGGGCGTCTCGTACGCCGACGTCACCGAGCTGCTCGAGAAGGAGGGCGTGGAGAAGTTCATCGTCTCCTGGAACGAGCTGCTCGACACCGTCACCGCGGCGCTCGAGGGCGCGAAGGCGCAGGCCTGATCATGGCCATCCAGATCCACGTCAGCGGAGACGCCGAGAAGGCCGTCGACCGCGTCGTCCCGGAGCTCGTCGCCGACGAGGTCGCCTCCGGCATCACCGCCCAGGTCCCCACCCTGTGGGGCGCCGCGGCGGAGGAGGAGGCGGCCAAGCGCCTCGGGTGGACCGAGTCGACCACCGTCTCCCGCCCCCTGATCCCCCAGATCCTCGCCCTGCGCGAGGAGTTCCAGGCCAAGGGCGTCGACCACATCGTCCTCGGCGGCATGGGCGGCTCCTCGCTCGCGCCCGAGGTCATCACCCGCACCGCCGGCGTCGAGCTCACCGTGCTCGACTCGACGGCGCCCGGCCAGGTGCTCGCGGCCCTGAACGACCGGCTCGCGTCGACCGCGGTCGTCATCTCCTCGAAGTCCGGCTCGACCGTCGAGACCGCGAGCCAGAAGAAGGCCTACGAGAAGGCGTTCACGGAGGCGGGCATCGATCCGCTCGACCGCATCGTCATCGTGACCGACCCGGGCTCGCCCCTGGACACCTCCTCCCGCGAGGCCGGCTACCGCGTGTTCAACGCCGACCCGAACATCGGCGGGCGCTTCTCGGCGCTCTCCGCGTTCGGCCTCGTGCCGTCCGGGCTCGCCGGCGCCGACATCGAGGCCCTCCTCGACGAGGCGGCCGAGGCCTCCCTCGGGCTCGCCGTGGACTCCCCCGAGAACCCGGGCCTGATCCTCGGAGCGGCGATCGCCGCGACCAGCCCGCGCCGCGACAAGCTCGCGATCGTCGCCGACGGGACCGACATCGTCGGCTTCGCCGACTGGGCGGAGCAGCTCATCGCCGAGTCCACCGGCAAGGACGGCACGGGCATCCTCCCCGTCGTCCTCGGCACGCTGGCCCCCGAGCTCTCGGAGGACCTGCCCGACGTGCAGGTCGTCCGCCTGGTGGAGGACGCCGCGGCGCTGCACCTGTTCCCGCGCGACCGCCACGAGGGCGAGATCCTCCTCTCCGGCTCGCTCGGCGCTCAGATGCTGACGTGGGAGTACGCCGTCGCCGTCGCGGGTCGCCTCCTGGGCATCAACCCGTTCGACCAGCCCGACGTCGAGTCGGCGAAGGTCGCGACCCGGGCCCTGCTCGAGAAGCGCCCCGAGCCCGAGGCGCCCGCGTTCACCGACGCGGGCATCGAGGTCACCGGCAGCAGCAGCGTCACCGAGGGCGTCTCGACCGTCGCCGCCGCTGTCGACCGCCTCCTCGCGCAGCTGGGCGACGGCGGCTACGTCTCGATCCAGGCGTACGTCGACCGCCTCGCGCTCCCGCAGCTCGAGGGCGTGCGCGACCTCCTCGCCGCGCAGGCCCAGCGCCCCGTCACCTTCGGGTGGGGCCCGCGCTTCCTGCACTCGACCGGGCAGTACCACAAGGGCGGGGCGCCGACCGGCGTGTTCCTCCAGATCACCGAGCGCTCCGACGTGGACCTCGAGATCCCGGACAGCCCGTTCACCTTCGGCCAGCTCATCCTGGCGCAGGCCGCCGGCGACGCGAGCGTGCTCGCCGAGCACGGCCGGCCGGTGCTGACCCTCACGCTGACCGACCCCGAGGCCGACCTCGAGGCGCTCTTCGAGGCCCTCAACACCTGATCCGACGGGCACGCCGCCGCTGCGCTCTCGAGCGCGCGGCGGCGTGCCCGCGGTCGTCCCGCGACCACTTCCCGGGGCAGCAGCCGGGCCCGCCCGCTCCTCCCCCTCTCTCACCGATAGCAGTGCGCCGGTCCCACCGGCACACAGAAGGACACTGCACATGTCTGTGGACATCACCCCCGAGTTCAATCCGCTGAGGTTGAGCTTCGACCGCCGGTTGAACCGGATCGCCGGGCCCAGCGGCCTCGTCATCTTCGGCGTGACCGGCGACCTCTCCCGCAAGAAGCTCATGCCCGCGGTCTACGATCTCGCCAACCGCGGCCTCCTGCCTCCCGGCTTCGCCCTCGTCGGATTCGCCCGGCGCGACTGGGACGACCAGGACTTCGAGCAGGTCGTCCACGACTCCGTGAAGAAGCACGCCCGCACCGAGTTCCACGAGGAGGTCTGGGCGCAGCTCGCGCAGGGCATCAGGTTCGTGCAGGGCGAGTTCGACGACCCCGAGGCGTTCGCCCGCCTGAAGACGACCGTCGACGACCTCGACCGCGAGCGCGGCACGAACGGCAACTTCGCCTTCTACCTCTCGATCCCCCCGAAGTCCTTCCCGCAGGTCACCGAGCAGCTGCGCAGCTCCGGCCTCGCCGAGCAGAAGGACGGCCAGTGGCGCCGCGTCGTCATCGAGAAGCCGTTCGGCAGCGACCTGAAGACGGCTCGCGAGCTGAACGACGTCGTCGAGTCGGTCTTCCCGCCCGACTCCGTCTTCCGGATCGACCACTACCTCGGCAAGGAGACGGTCCAGAACATCCTGGCCCTCCGCTTCGCCAACATGATGTACGAGCCGCTCTGGAACTCGAACTACGTCGACCACGTGCAGATCACCATGGCCGAGGACATCGGCGTGGGCGGGCGCGCGGGCTACTACGACGGCATCGGAGCGGCGCGCGACGTCATCCAGAACCACCTGCTGCAGCTGCTCGCCCTGACCGCCATGGAGGAGCCGATCTCGTTCGACGCGGCCGACCTCCGTGCGGAGAAGGAGAAGGTCCTCGCGGCCGTCCGCCTCCCCGCCGACCTCTCCACCGCGACCGCCCGCGGGCAGTACGCCGGCGGCTGGCAGGGCGGCGAGAAGGTGCTCGGCTTCCTCGAGGAGGACGGCATGAGCCCCACCTCGACCACCGAGACCTACGCCGCCATGCGCCTGGACATCGGCACCCGACGCTGGGCCGGCGTGCCGTTCTACCTGCGGGCCGGCAAGCGCCTCGGCCGCCGCGTCACCGAGATCGCGGTCGTGTTCAAGCGGGCACCGAAGCAGCTCTTCGCCGAGAGCCAGACCACGTCGCTGGGCCAGAACGCGCTCGTCATCCGGGTCCAGCCCGACGAGGGCGTCACCATGCGCTTCGGCTCGAAGGTGCCCGGCGCCGGCATGCAGGTGCGCGACGTGACGATGGACTTCGGCTACGGCCACGCGTTCACCGAGGCGAGCCCCGAGGCCTACGAGCGCCTCATCCTCGACGTCCTCCTGGGCGAGCCGCCGCTCTTCCCCCGGCACGAGGAGGTCGAGCTGTCCTGGAAGATCCTCGACCCGATCGAGGAGTTCTGGGCCACGCAGGGCCAGCCCGAGCAGTACCGCCCCGGAACCTGGGGCCCCGATTCCGCCGACGAGCTCCTCGCCCGCGACGGCCGCACCTGGAGGCGTCCATGATCGTCGATCTGCCCGACACCACGACGAGCGAGGTCTCGAAGACCCTCGTCAAGATCCGCGAGGAGGGCGGCGCCGTCGCCCTCGGCCGCGTCCTCACCCTCATCATCGCGACCTCGCGGGGTCACGAGGAGGAGGCCATCGAGGCCGCGAACGACGCGTCCCGCGAGCACCCGATGCGCGTCATCGTGGTCTCGAAGGACGACGGCACCACCACGGTCCCGGTCGACGCGACGGCGCGGGTCGACGCGCAGATCCGGGTCGGAGGCGACGCCGGCGCGAGCGAGGTCGTCGTGCTCCGTCCCTACGGAGACGCGGCCGAGGACGAGGAGAGCCTGGTCACGGGCCTGCTCCTCCCCGACGCCCCCGTCGTGGCCTGGTGGCCGAACAGCGCTCCGGACAACGCCTCCGCGTCCCCGATCGGCCGGATCGCCACTCGGCGGATCACCGACGCGTCGGCCCAGTCGAACCCGGCGGAAGCGCTGCACCACCTCGCGTCCACCTACGCCCCCGGCGACACCGACTTCGCCTGGACCCGCCTCACCCTCTGGCGCGCGCAGCTCGCCGCCGTGCTCGACCAGCCGCCCTACGAGCCGATCACGGCCGTCGAGGTCTCGGGCGCGCCCGACTCCCCCTCCACGATCCTGCTCGCCGCCTGGCTGCAGCTCGAGCTCGACATCCCCGTCGACCACGAGCTCACGATCAGCGCGACCGGGTCCAGCGGGATTCACGGCGTCCGGCTCATCCGCGACTCCGGAGTGATCGAGCTCGAGCGCTCGGTGCCCAACGTCGCGACGCTCACGCAGCCCGATCAGCCGGTCCACGACATCTCGCTCCCCCGCCGCAGCCTCCGGGACTGCCTGGCGGAGGAGCTGCGCCGGCTCGACCCGGATGACCTGTACGGTGAAGTGATCTCGCGCGGGGTCGACATGCTCACTGAGAAGGCCGAGGCCCGCAGCGCCTCCTGAGGTGTGGGCGCCCGTCCAGGGCGCCCGCACCTCAGAGCTTCCCGACACGGAGCCGAACCCCGCCGATCGGCACCCGAACCCGAAGGAGTCCCCTGAGATGACCACCGAACGCCGCGTGCTGGTCCACCGCGACAAGCAGACCCTCGCCGGCTCGGTCGCCGCCCGGTTCCTCACCAAGACGATCGACGTCCTCGACGACCTGGGTTCGGCGAACGTCGTGCTCACCGGAGGGACGATGGGAGCCGCCACGCTCAAGGAGATCGGCTCCTCCTCCGCCGCCGGCAACGTGGACTGGTCGCGCGTGCACTTCTGGTGGGGCGACGAGCGCTGGGTGCCCCGCGGCCACGAGGACCGCAACGACGTCCAGGCCGGGGACCTCTTCAGCGTCCTCGATGTGCCGGCGGCGAACGTGCACTCCTACCCGGCCTCGGACGAGGGCCTGGACCTCGACGGCGCCGCCGCTGCCTACGACGCGGAGCTGCGCGAGCACGCCTCCGAGGGGCGCGACTACCCGCGCTTCGACATCACCTTCCTCGGCGTCGGGCCGGACGGGCACATCGCGTCGCTGTTCCCCGAGCGCTCCGCGATCCGCTCCACGACGCCCGGCGTCCTCGCTGTCCGCAACTCGCCGAAGCCGCCGCCCGAGCGCCTCACCCTCACGCTGCCGCTGATCAACCAGTCGGACCGCATCTGGATGGTGCTCGCCGGCGCCGACAAGGCCTCGGCCCTGGGCCTCGCGCTCGCGGGTGCCAGCACGAACGAGGTGCCCGCGTCGGGCGCGTTCGGCCGCAAGCGCACGGTGTTCTTCGTCGACCAGGAGGCAGCGGCCGAGGTCCCCGAGTCGCTCATCGCTCCGAGCTACTGAGCACGGTCCGGAAACGACGGAAGGCCCGTCCCCCGAGGGGGCGGGCCTTCCGTCGTTCGTCGTCCGGTGAGGATCAGGACGGGGTCGCGGTGCCTCGTCGGGCGCGCAGCTGCTGCAGCGCCTCCTCGAGGAGCTGAGCCGCCTCGGCCTCGGTGCGGCGCTCCTTCACGTAGGCGAGGTGCGTCTTGTAGGGCTCGGTCTTCGCGACCTGCGGCGGGTTCGCCCGGTCGCGGCCAGCGGGGAGACCGGACTGCGGCGAGTCGATCACCTCGGGGATCTCGTCCTCGGGGAGGGCCGCCGAGAAGTGGCGCACCGTCTCGTTGCCGAGAGCGTCCCAGTAGGAGACCGCGACGCGCTCCGCGTGGAAGCCCCGGTCCTGCTCGCCCATGGGTCCTGCGCCGACGCGCGAACCGCGGATTGCACTGCCGCCTGATGCCATTGCGAGTACCCCTATGCTCCGGTGGTGAACTTGGTGATGAGTCCGAGCACCACGATGCAGGCCAGCCAGACGACGCCCAGGATCACGGTGATGCGGTTCAGGTTGCGCTCGGCGACGCCCGACGCGCCGAGGTTGGAGGTGACTCCGCCCCCGAACATGTCGGACAGTCCGCCGCCGCGCCCCTTGTGGAGCAGGATCAGCATGGTGAGCAGGAGGCTCGTGATGCCCAGGATGACCTGGAGCACGACCTGGAGGATGTCCACGCGGTACCTTTCGAAGTTCTGGCGCGTTGCGCGCCCCGACGAGTATAACGGCGCCTGCGAATCCGCGAGGAATGCGTCGTCCCGTGTTCGGAGCGATGTATACGAGTGTCCGTCGAGGGGCGGAGCGGGTGGCCTCGTCGCGGCGCCCTCGACAACCTCTCCAGTCGCCGGACCGCGAGCCTGTGATCCACGTACTTTCGGATCGATCGAGCCGAACGCGCCACGCTCTCGGAGGGCACCCCGCGAGGAGCTGACGGCACCGGACCGGCCAACGCGTGATGCCGGTGTGGGATCTCCGAGGCGAACCGGCGATCCGCGTCCCAGCGGATCGACGTAGCCGGACGCATCCCGCTCCCGGAACCGCGCCCCGTCGCGAAGCCGACCGCGCCACGCCGCGCAGGGAGCGGCGTGGACGACGAGAGGGCGGGCCCGATGGGCCCGCCCTCTCGTCGCAGCAGCTCAGACCCCGACGTGGTTCCGGAATCGCGCGATCGCCGCGAACTCGTCGACCTGGAGGCTGGCGCCTCCGACGAGTGCTCCGTCGACGTCGGGCTCGCGCATGAAACCGGCGATGTTGCCGGACTTCACGGAGCCGCCGTAGAGGATGCGGGTCTTCGCGGCGGTGTCGGCGCCGAGGACGTCGGCGACGACTCCGCGGAGCGCCTTGCAGACCTGCTGGGCCTGCTCGGGCGTCGCGGCCTGTCCGGAGCCGATGGCCCAGACCGGCTCGTAGGCGACGACGAGGTCGGCGTCCGCGGGGAGGCCGGTGAGGGCCTCCTTCAGCTGGGCGACCGGCACAGCCGACGGGCCGTGCTTCTCGAGGTCCTCCGCGGTCTCGCCGACGCAGATGATCGGAGCGACGCCGTGATTGACGGCCGCAGCCGACTTGGCGGCGATGTCCGCGTCCGTCTCGCCGTGGAGCGTGCGACGCTCCGAGTGGCCGACGATCACGTAGTCGCAGTCGAGCTGCTTCAGGAACTGGCCCGAGATCTCGCCGGTGTAGGCGCCGCTGTCGAACTTCGAGACGTCCTGCGCACCGTACTTGAGCGGCAGCTTGTCCGAGTCGACGAGGATCTGCACGGGCCGGAGGTCCGTGAAGGGCGGGAACACCGCGACCTCGACGCCGTCGAAGTCGTGGTCGGCGTCCTTGAGGCTCCACGCCAGCTTCTGCACGAAGGCGATGGCCTGGAGGTGGTCCAGGTTCATCTTCCAGTTGCCGGCGATGAGCGGGGTGCGGGCGGCGGTGTCTACCATCCGAGGACCTCCAGTCCGGGGAGGCGCTTGCCCTCGAGGAATTCGAGGCTCGCTCCGCCTCCCGTCGAGATGTGGCCGAACTGGTCGTCGCGGAACCCGAGGGCGCGGACGGCCGCGGCGGAGTCGCCTCCGCCGACGACGCTGAGACCGTCGACCTCGGTGAGCGCCTGCGCGACGGTCTTGGTGCCCGCCGCGAACGGCTCGAGCTCGAAGACGCCCATGGGGCCGTTCCAGAACACCGTCTCGGACGCCGCGATGATCTCGGCGAAGTGCGCGGCGGTGTCCGGTCCGATGTCCAGGCCGAGGCCCTTCTCACCGAAAGGCGTGCCCTCGATCGCGTCGGCCGAGGCGACCTGGTGCTCGGCGTCGGGGCCGAACTCCGACGCCACGACGACGTCCGTCGGCAGGACGATCTCCACGCCCAGCTCCTTCGCCTTCGCGAGGTAACCGAGTACGGTGTCGACCTGGTCCGCCTCCAGCAGGCTGGCGCCGACCTCGTGGCCCTGGGCCTTGAGGAAGGTGAAGAGCATTCCGCCGCCGATGAGGATCGAGTCGACCTTCGGCAGCAGGTGCTCGATCACGCCGAGCTTGTCCGAGACCTTCGAGCCGCCGAGGACGACCGCGTAGGGGCGCTCGGGCTTCTCGGTGAGCCGCTCCAGCACCTCGAGCTCGGCCGCGATCAGCGTGCCGGCGGCGCTGGGGAGAAGCTCGGCGAGCTCGTAGACGCTCGCCTGCTTGCGGTGCACGACGCCGAACCCGTCGGAGACGAAGGCGTCGCCGTAGGCGGCCAGCTTCTCGGCGAAGGTGCGGCGCTCGGCCTCGTCCTTGCTCGTCTCGCCGGCGTTGAACCGGAGGTTCTCGAGGACGACGACCTGGCCGTCCTCGAGGGCGTCGACGGCGGCCGAGGCCGCCTCCCCGACGGTGTCCTCGGCGAAGGCCACCGGAGCGTCGAGCAGCTCGCCGAGGCGGGCGGCGACGGGAGCGAGGCTGTACTTCGCCTCGGGCTTCCCCTCGGGGCGCCCGAGGTGGCTCACGACCACGACTCGGGCGCCCTCGGAGACCAGACGCTGGAGCGTGGGCACCGACGCGCGCACGCGGCCGTCGTCCGTGATCGTTCCGTCCTTCAGGGGGACGTTCAGATCGCAGCGGACGACGACGCGCTTGCCTGCGAGGGAGCCCAGTGAGTCCAGAGTGCGGAGCGTCACTGCGCGCAGCCCTTAGAGCTTGCCGGCGACGAACTCGGTGACGTCGACGAGGCGGTTGGAGTAGCCCCACTCGTTGTCGTACCAGGAGGCGACCTTGACCTGGCTGCCGATGACCTTCGTGAGGCCCGCGTCGAAGATCGACGAGTGCGGGTCGGTCACGATGTCGCTCGAGACGATCGGGTCCTCGGTGTACTTGAGGATGCCCTTGAGGTCTCCCTCGGAGGCCGCCTTGTACGCCGCGTTGATCTCCTCGACGGTGGCGGGCTTGGTCAGCTCGACGGTGAGGTCGGTGATCGAGCCGGTCGGGACCGGGACGCGGAGGGCGTAGCCGTCGAGCTTGCCGACGAGCTCCGGGATGACCAGGCCGAGCGCCTTGGCGGCACCGGTCGAGGTCGGGATGATGTTGACGGCGGCGGCGCGGGCGCGACGCAGGTCGCTGTGCGGGCCGTCCTGGAGGTTCTGGTCGGCGGTGTACGCGTGGACCGTGGTCATCAGGCCGCGCTCGATGCCGAAGTTGTCGAGCAGTACCTTGGCGAGCGGCGCGAGGCAGTTCGTGGTGCAGGACGCGTTCGAGATGATGTCGTGCGTCGCGGGGTCGTAGGTGTTCTCGTTCACACCGAGGACCAGGGTCGCGACGTCGCTGCCGGTGGCGGGAGCGGAGACGATGACCTTCTTGGCACCCGCGGTGATGTGCTTGCGCGCGTCCTCCGACTTGGTGAAGCGGCCGGTCGACTCGATGACGACGTCGACTCCCAGCTCGCCCCAGGGGAGGTTCGCGGGGTCGCGCTCCTCGAGGACGATGATCGGCTTGCCGTTGACGACGATGCGGTCGCCGTCGAGCTCGACGGTCGCGTCGAGGCGGCCCGTGATGGAGTCGTACTTCAGGAGGTGCGCGAGGGCCTTGTTGTCGGTGAGGTCGTTGACCGCGACGATCTCGAGGTCGCTGCCCTTGGCGAGGGCTGCACGGAAGAAGTTACGGCCGATACGGCCGAAGCCGTTGATGCCGATCTTGACGGACACAGATATCTCCTGGTGAGGAAAGGCACCTCGACGGTGCAGTGGAGGGGTGGAAGCCGACGACAGGGCGTCCCGGACACGGGGCCCGGGACGCCGAGATCGCTACGACAGTAGCAGCAGGCCCGAAGTCTTCTCGCGGGCCTTCTCGAAGCGCGCGGAGACGTCGGCCCAGTTCACGATGTTCCAGAACGCCTTGACGTAGTCGGCCTTCACGTTGACGTAGTCGAGGTAGAAGGCGTGCTCCCACATGTCGAGGAGGAGGACCGGGACGGTCGCCGCGGCGAGGTTGCCCTGGTGGTCGTAGAGCTGCTCGATGATGAGCTTCTCGCCGAGCGAGTCCCAGGCGAGGATCGACCAGCCGGAGCCCTGGATGCCGAGGGCCGAGGCGGTGAAGTGGGCGCGGAACTTGTCGAACGACCCGAAGTCGTCGTCGATGGCCGCGGCGAGCTCGCCGACGGGCTTGTCGCCGCCGTCCGGCGAGAGGTTGTTCCAGAACACGGTGTGGTTCACGTGACCGGCGAGGTTGAAGGCGAGGTCCTTCTGGAGCTTGTTCACGTTCGCGAGGTTCTCGCTGTCGCGAGCCTCCTGCAGCGAGGCGAGGGCGGTGTTCGCCCCGGCCACGTACGTCGCGTGGTGCTTGTCGTGGTGGAGCTCCATGATCCGCCCACTGATGTTCGGCTCGAGGGCCGAGTAGTCGTAGGGCAGTTCGGCGAGCGTGTAGTCAGCCATGTGCGATCTCCTGTTCGTGGTCGTCGCTCCCGTGCGACCCGCCGGCGTCTCGGCGTCCTCCGCGAGGCGGAGGAGGAGGGCCGGGAGTGTCCTGAGCGACCCGATCAGTCTAGCGAGGGGGCCCCTCCGCGTTCGGAGGGCTTGCGTTGTTCGACCAGGAGACACTCAGCGTTCGCCGGGCGGGGCGCGCCGTGCGGCCGGGCCTACAGGTCCTGCAGCTCTGCCGGGAGGTTCGCGTCGGTGCCCGGGATGTCGAGGTCGGACGCGCGCTTGTCGGCCATCGCAAGGAGGCGGCGGATGCGGCCGGCGACGGCGTCCTTCGTCATCGGCGGATCGGCGTGGTGGCCGAGCTCGTCGAGGCTCGCGTCGCGGTGCGCGAGGCGCAGGCGCCCGGCGTAGCGGAGGTGCTCGGGGATGTCGTCGCCCAGGATCTCCATCGCGCGCTCGACGCGGGCGCACGCCGCGACGGCGGCCTGGGCGGAGCGGCGGAGGTTCGCGTCGTCGAAGTTGACGAGGCGGTTCGCGGTCGCCCGCACCTCGCGGCGCTGGCGCAGCTCCTCCCAGCTCGCGACGGTCGCGGTCGCGCCCATCAGGGTGAGCATCGCGCTGATGCTCTCGCCGTCGCGGATGACGACCCGGTGGACGCCGCGCACCTCGCGGGACTTGGCCTGGACTCCCAGGCGTCCGGCGGCTCCGACGATCGCCATGGCCGCCTCGTTGCCGGGGCAGACGATCTCGAGCGCCGCGGAGCGGCCCGGGTCGGTCAGCGAGCCCTGGGCGAGGAAGGCGCCGCGCCACAGGGCGGCGAGCTCCTCGCGGGAGCCGGTCGTGAGGCGGTTGGGCAGGCCGCGGACGGGCCGGCCCCGCTGGTCGAGGAGGCCGGTCTGCCGGGCGAGGGTGTCCCCGCCCTCGACGACGCGCACCAGCCAGCTCGTGGTCCTCCGGGATCCGCCGGCCGAGACGATGCTGCCCTCGCTGCGGACGCCGTACAGCTCGGCGAGGTCGCGGCGCACGCGGGTCGCGAGCGGGGCGGAGTCGAGCTCGACCTCGACCGCGAGGCGGTTGGAGATGATGTGCAGTCCTCCGGAGAAGCGGAGGATGGTCGCCAGTTCGGCGGCACGGACGGTGTTCTTGCGCGAGACGATCGCGACCAGTTCGCCCTTGACGTCTGCGGTGAGGGCCACGGAGTCTTCCTTACGTCGGGTGCGCGGCTGAGCGCGCGGGGATCATTCTCGGCCGAGGTCGCGGTGCGCCACGTTGACGGCGACGCCCGGCAGCTCGGCCAGACGGGCCGCGACACGGCCCGCGACCGCGACGGAGCGGTGCTTGCCTCCCGTGCAGCCGATCGCGATGGTCGCGTGGCGCTTGTTCTCGCGCTGGTAGCCGTCGAGCACGGGGCGCAGGGCCCGGGAGTAGGAGTCGATGAACTCCTCGGCGCCCTGCTGGGCCAGCACGTAGTCTCTCACCTCTTCGTCGAGACCCGTGTGCGGACGCAGCTCCGGGATCCAGTACGGGTTCGGCAGGAACCGCGCGTCGGCCACCATGTCGGCGTCCGTCGGCAGCCCGTACTTGAAGCCGAAGCTCATCACCGTGACCTGGAGGCCCGCGCGGCCGGCCTCGGCGAAGCGCTCGGTGATGCTGGTGGCCAGCTGGTGGATGTTGAGGTCCGAGGTGTCGATGACGATGTCGGCCGACTCCCGCAGCTGAGCGAGGCGCGTCCGCTCGGCGGAGATGCCGTCGAGGAGGGTCCCCCGGCCCTGCAGCGGGTGCGGACGGCGCACCTGCTCGAAGCGGCGGACGAGCGCGGCGTCGGTGGCCTCGAGGAACACCACTCGGAGGTCGACCCCGGCGCGCAGCTCGCGGACGATGTCGCCGAGGTCCTCGAAGAAGTCGCGTCCGCGGACGTCGACGACCGCCGCGATCTTCGGCAGCGTGTCCCCCGCACGCTGCGCCAGGTCGACCAGCGGGCGCAGCATCTGCGGCGGCAGGTTGTCGACGACGTACCAGCCGAGGTCCTCCAGCGCGTTCGCGGCCGTGGACCGGCCCGCTCCGGACATCCCCGTGACGATCAGCACGTCCTGCTGCTCGCTCTCCGTGCTCATGCGCTCTCCGTGCTCGTGTCTGCTCGTGTCCTCGGTGCGGGGCACCGGCCGCTCTCCCCCGGAGCGCGGGCCTCCAGCCTAGGGCGTGCCCCCGACGGCGGACCCGTCCGGATGCAGGTGCGCGTGGATCGCGCCCGCCAGCGTCGGGCCGATGCCCTTGACCTCGGCGATCTCGGCCTCGCCCGCCTCGCGGAGCCGGGCGACGGATCCGAAGTGCTTCAGCAGGTCGCGGACTCGCGTGCCTCCGAGCCCGGGCACCTCGGCCAGCTGCGACGAGATGTCGCGCTTGCGACGCGTCCTCTGGTGGGTGATCGCGAAGCGGTGCGCCTCGTCGCGGATGCGCTGGAAGAGGAAGAGCGCATCGCTGTTGCGCGGCAGGATGACGGGGAAGTCGGAGTCCGGCAGCCAGATCTCCTCGAGGCGCTTGGCGATCCCGCAGAGGGTGATGCCGGTCACCCCGGACTCGTCGAGCGCGCGCTGCGCCGCCGCGACCTGCGGCTGGCCGCCGTCGACGATCAGCAGCTGCGGGGGGTACGAGAACTTGCGCCGCTTGGCCTCGCCGGTCTCGGGGTCGACCGCCGCGGGCTCGACCGGCTCGCGGAGGTAGGCGAGGCGGCGGGTGAGCACCTGGTACAGCGACTCGGTGTCGTCCGTCGACTCCGCGATGGAGAACCGCCGGTACTGGTCCTTCCGCGCGAGCCCGTCCTCGAAGACCACCATCGAGGCGACGATGTTGGTGCCGCTGAGGTGGGAGACGTCGTAGCACTCCATCCGGAGCGGCGCCTCGCTCATGCCGAGGGCGTCGCGGATGTCCTCCAGAGCCTGCGTCCGAGCGGTGAAGTCGGCGGAGCGGCGGGTCTTGTAGAGCATCAGCGAGTGCTTCGCGTTCTGCGTCGCCGTCTCGAGAAGGGCGGCCTTGTCTCCGCGCTGGGCCGCTCGGAGGCGCACGTTCGTGCCGCGCAGTCCGCTCAGCCACTCCTCGAGCGCCTCGGTGTCCTCGGGCAGCTCCGGCACGACGACCTCCCGGGGCGGGACGTCGCCGGTCTCGTAGGCGGCCTGGAGGGCCGTGTCGACGAGCTCCGCCGTGCTCATGTCGAGCTCCTTGTCGACGACCCAGCCCCGCTCGCCGCGGATGCGCCCGCCGCGGACCCGGAACTGCTGCACGGAGGCGGCGAGCTCGTCGTGGACGATCGCGTAGAGGTCGACGTCCACGTTGTCCTTGAGCACGACCGCGCTCTTGGCGAGGACCGCGTCGAGGGCGGCGGCCTGATCGCGCAGCTTCCCCGCGCGCTCGTACTCCATCGCCGCCGCGGCCTCGCGCATCTCCTTCTCGAGCTCGCCGATCATCCGGCGGTCGTGGCTGCCCATGAAGGCGACGAAGCGGTCGACCATCTCGCGGTGCTCGGCGAAGGTGACGCGGTGGGAGCAGGGCCCGCCGCAGCGGCCGATCTGCGACGCGAAGCAGGGCTTGCCGCTCTGCATGGCGCGCTTGTAGTTGGAGTCGTTGCAGGTCCTGATCGGGAACGCCTTGATCATCAGGTCGATCGTCTCGTGGATCGCCCAGATCTTGGGGTAGGGCCCGAAGTAGCGGGCCTTCCTGATCTTGGCGTTCCGCGTGACCATCACCCGCGGGGCCTCGTCGCCGAGCGTCACCGCCATGTAGGGGTAGGACTTGTCGTCGCGGAACTTGACGTTGAAGGGTGGATCGAACTCGTTGATCCAGGTGAACTCGAGCTGCAGGGCCTCGACGTCGGTGCCGACGACGGTCCACTCGACCCCGGAGGCCGAGGTGACCATCCGGCGGGTGCGCTCGTGCAGGCTCGGCAGCGGGGCGAAGTAGTTGCTCAGCCGCGCGCGGAGGTTCTTGGCCTTGCCCACGTAGAGCACCCGCCCCCGGGCGTCCGTGAAGCGGTACACGCCCGGGAGGGTCGGGATCTCACCCGGCTTCGGCCGGAAGTCGACTGTCTGCGCCATGCCTCTCGCTCGCGTCAGCCGAGGATCTCGGCGAGGAACATGCCGGTGTGGCTGCCCTCGACCTTCGCCACGTGCTCGGGGGTGCCCACCGCGACCACCTGTCCGCCGCCGGCGCCGCCCTCGGGACCCATGTCGATCAGCCAGTCGGCCGACTTGATGACGTCGAGGTTGTGCTCGATGGTGATCACCGTGTTGCCCTTGTCGACCAGGCCGTTGAGGACGAGGAGGAGCTTGCGGACGTCCTCGAAGTGCAGGCCCGTCGTCGGCTCGTCGAGCACGTAGACGCTGCGGCCGTTGGAGCGGCGCTGGAGCTCGGTCGCCAGCTTGACGCGCTGCGCCTCGCCGCCGGAGAGCGTGGTCGCGCTCTGCCCGAGGCGGACGTAGCCGAGGCCCACCTCCACCAGCGTGCGGAGGAAGCGGTGGATCGCCGTGATCGGCTCGAAGAAGTCGGCCGCCTCGGCGATCGGCATGTCGAGCACCTCGGCGATGTTCTTGCCCTTGTAGTGCACGGTCAGGGTGTCGCGGTTGTAGCGCGCTCCCCCGCAGACCTCGCACGCCACGTAGACGTCGGGCAGGAAGTTCATCTCGATCTTGATGGTGCCGTCGCCCGAGCAGGCCTCGCAGCGGCCGCCCTTGACGTTGAAGCTGAAGCGGCCGGGCAGGTACCCCCGCGCCTTCGCCTCGGTGGTCTCGGCGAAGAGGTTGCGGATGCGGTCGAACACGCCCGTGTAGGTGGCGGGGTTCGAGCGCGGCGTGCGGCCGATCGGATTCTGGTCGACGTGCACGACCTTGTCGAGGTTCTCGAGGCCGGTGACGCGCGTGTGCTTGCCCGGCACCTTGCGGGCGCCGTTGAGCTGGTTGGCGAGCACGCGGTAGAGGATGTCGTTCACGAGGGTGCTCTTGCCGGAGCCGGAGACCCCGGTGACCGCGACGAACGTGCCGAGCGGGAACTCCGCGTCGACCTTGCGGAGGTTGTTGGCGTTCGCCCCGACGACCTTGATCATCCGCTTGCGGTCGATCTTCCGCCGCTTCTTCGGGACCTCGATCGCCTTGCGGCCCGAGACGTAGTCGCCGGTGAGCGAGTGGGTGTTCTCGAGCAGCGACTCGTAGGAGCCGGAGTGCACGACCTTGCCGCCGTTGACTCCGGCGCCCGGGCCGATGTCGACGATCCAGTCGGCGGTGCGGATGGTGTCCTCGTCGTGCTCGACCACGATCAGCGTGTTGCCCAGGTCGCGCAGCTTGATGAGGGTGTCGATCAGGCGGCGGTTGTCGCGCTGGTGCAGGCCGATGCTCGGCTCGTCGAGCACGTAGAGCACGCCGGTCAGCCCGGAGCCGATCTGGGTCGCCAGGCGGATGCGCTGCGCCTCGCCGCCCGACAGGGAGGCGGCGGCGCGCGAGAGGTTGAGGTAGTTGAGCCCGACTTCGATGAGGAAGTCGATGCGCGCGCGGATCTCGCGCAGCACCTGCGCGGCGATGTGCGCCTCGCGGTCGGTCAGCTCGAGCCGGCTCATGAAGTCCTGGGCGTCGCCGAGGCTGAGGTCGGCCACGTCCGCGATGCTCGCCCCGTGCACGAGCACGGCGAGCACCTCGGGCTTGAGGCGGGAGCCCTTGCACACGGGGCAGGGCACCTCGCGGAGGAACTCGGACCAGCGGGTGCGCTGGACGTCGGTCTCGGCCTGGACGAACTGGCGCTCGATGTAGGGCACGACGCCCTCGAAGCCCGAGGTGTAGCTCATCTCGCGGCCGTAGCGGTTCTTCCACTTGACCTTGACCTCGAAGTTGTCGCCGTGGAGGACGGCCTGCTGCACCTCGGTGCTGAGGCGCTTCCACGGGGTGGTGAGCGTGAAGCCGAGGTCGCGGGAGAGGCCGTCGAGCAGCTTCTCGTAGTACTGGAACAGGCCCTTGCCCTGGGTGGTCCAGGGGATGATGACGCCCTCGGCGATGCTCAGGTCGGGGTCGCCGAGCAGCAGCTCGTCGTCGACCGACATGCGCGTGCCGAGGCCCGAGCACTCCGGGCAGGCGCCGAAGGGCGCGTTGAAGGAGAAGGTCCGCGGCTCGATCTCGGTCAGCGAGATCGGGTGGTTGTTGGGGCAGGACAGCTTCTCGGAGTAGGTGGTCCAGGCGCCGTCGCCCTCGCCGTCGACGTAGTTGATCTGCACGATGCCGTCGGTGAGCCGCAGGGCCGTCTCGAGCGAGTCGGTGAGGCGCCCGAGGATGTCGGGGCCGGCCACGAGCCGGTCGACCACGACGGAGATGTCGTGCTTGTACTGCTTCTTGAGCACCGGCGGCTCGCTCAGCTGGACGAGCTTCCCGTCCACCATGGCGCGGGAGTAGCCGCCCGCGGTCAGCTCCTTGAAGAGGTCGACGAACTCGCCCTTCTTCTGCGAGACGACGGGGCTGAGGATCTGGTAGCGGGTACCGGTCTCGAGCTCCATCAGCTGGTCGGCGATCTGCTGCACGGTCTGCGCGGAGATCCGCTCGCTGCAGATGGGGCAGTGCGGGACGCCGATGCGCGCCCAGAGCAGACGCATGTAGTCGAAGATCTCGGTGATCGTGCCGACGGTGGAGCGCGGGTTGCGGTTCGTCGACTTCTGGTCGATCGAGACCGCGGGGCTGAGGCCCTCGATGAAGTCGACGTCCGGCCGGTCCACCTGCCCGAGGAACTGGCGGGCGTACGCGGAGAGGGACTCGACGTAGCGCCGCTGGCCCTCCGCGAAGATCGTGTCGAAGGCCAGGGAGGACTTGCCCGAGCCCGAGAGACCGGTGAACACCACCATCGAGTCGCGCGGGATCTCGAGGTCGACGTTCTGCAGGTTGTGCACCCGCGCGCCGCTCACCACCAGCTTCGAGGACGACTCGTCGAGCGAGGAGACGAAGCGGTGGAAGGAGGGAGAGGGGGTGGAGGAGGGGTCCGTAACGGCGTTCAGGATCGACACTCCGAAAGTGTATGCGGAGCCACCGACATCGCCCGTGGCGTTCGCTGGGCGCTGATCCGCGGGCCCCTCCCCTTGCGGATCAGCGCCCCCGATCAGGACAGGTGCCCGGCCTTCTCCATCTGGCGGAGCTCGCGCTTGAGCTCCTGGACCTCGTCCCGCAGCCGGGCCGCGAGCTCGAACTTGAGCTCGCCCGCCGCCTGGAGCATCTGCCCGTTGAGGTCGGAGATGATCGCCTCGAGGTCGTTGCCGCCGTTCGCGGCGAGACCCTGACGGCGCAGGTTCGGCGTCGGGCTCTTCTTCTTGGCGTCGCGCCCGGCGAGCAGCTTGGCGGTGTCGGCCCCCTCGCGGGCGAGGGCGTCGGTGATATCGGCGATCTTCTTCCGCAGCGGCGTCGGGTCGATGCCGTGGTCGAGGTTGTAGGCGACCTGCTTCTCGCGTCGGCGGTCGGTCTCGTCGATCGCGAGCCGCATCGAGTCCGTCACCTTGTCGGCGTACATGTGGACCTCGCCCGAGACGTTGCGCGCCGCACGGCCGATCGTCTGGATGAGCGACGTGGACGAGCGGAGGAAGCCCTCCTTGTCGGCGTCGAGGATCGCCACGAGCGAGACCTCGGGCAGGTCGAGCCCCTCGCGCAGCAGGTTGATGCCGACCAGGACGTCGTACACGCCCGCTCGCAGCTCCGAGAGGAGCTCGACGCGCCTCAGGGTGTCGACGTCGGAGTGCAGGTAGCGGACCCGGACGCCGGCCTCCGTGAGGAAGTCGGTGAGCTCCTCGGCCATGCGCTTCGTCAGCGTCGTGACGAGCACGCGCTCGTCGCGCTCGGTGCGGCGCTTGATCTCCTCGAGCAGGTCGTCGATCTGGCCCTTCGTCGGCTTGACGACGATCTCGGGATCGATCAGGCCGGTCGGGCGGATGATCTGCTCGACGATGCCGTCGGCGATG
>NZ_PSVU01000042.1:0-33031 GCF_002932515.1 Rathayibacter sp. AY1D5 | reverse complement strand
CACGAAGCCCGCGAGGATCGTGTCGTCGCCCGCGATGGCGTCGACCTCTCCTGCCTGGAAGAGGGCGAGGCACTGCGAGTGCGTGGCGGCCTCGACGGCCTCGACCTCCGGGTAGTCGTTCTGCAGGCGGCTGAGCGTCGTGGTGCCGCTGGGCGCGCAGACCCTCTCGCCGTCGAGGTCGCCGATGCCCGTGATCGGGACTCCGTCGGGGTCGTCGGAGACGAGCACCTTGAGGCCGGCGTCGTAGTATTCGGACGAGAAGGCGATCGAGCTCCAGCGATCGCAGGTCATCGTCAGGGTGCGGGCGACCATGTCGACCTGCGGGGCGCCGTCGCCGCCGGTGAGCGCGGGGAGGCGCTGAGCGGAGGTGATCACGACGTAGTCGATGGAGTCGCTGCCGAGGATCGCCCGGGCGACCTCGCGGGCGATGTCGACGTCGAAGCCCTCGATCGCCCCCGTGATCGGGTTGCGGGCGCTCATCAGGAGGGTGTCGGCCGAGACGCCGACGCGCAGGGTCCCGCGCCCGCGGATCTCCGCGAGCCTGGTGCTGTCGGTCACGCCGGTCGGCGCGTAGGAGGTGACCGCCGAGGGCGAGCAGTCCGCCGCGGCAGGAGCGGCGGGAGCGGACGCGCTCGCCGTCGGAGTCGGGGTCGCCGCGGCGAGGGGCGTGCCGAGGTCGTCCGCCCCCGTCGTGCAGCCGGTGAGGGCGAGAGCCGCGGCGGTGGCCAGGGCGAGGGCGGCGGCGCGCAGGCGGTTCATCGGTACTCCTCCAGTCGCTGGGCGATGCCGCGCCAGGCGAACACGGCTCCGGCGAGACCGGCCGCCAGCAGGATCCACGAGACGAGGGTCGCGAACTCCGCGCCTCGATCGAGCGTGGTGGCGGCGGCCAGTGCCTTCTCCTGCACCACGTCGCGGGCGTCGTCGGAGAAGGTGGTGAAGAGCTCGTTCGGCGTGCCGTTCCCGGTGATCGTGGCGACGCGGACGGCCTGGTCCCAGTTCCCGGCGTCGTCCGCCTCCCGGATCTCCTCGTGGAACGACTGCCACTGCCCGAACTCGTCGACGAGCCGTGTCCTCGCCAGCTCGTCCTGCAGGTCGCCCGAGAGCTTCTCCCGGGCGGAGTCGACGGCCTGGGTGTAGCGCTCCTCGAGGGCGGCGCCGGAGCCGCGCTTGATCAGCGTGAAGCTCTCGAGCGACTTGGCGTCGCTCGCGGCGATGAGCGCGTTCGACACGGTGAGCGCCTCGCGGTAGGACTCGACCCGCGCCGTCCCCGCGTCCGCCGCGACCGATCCGTAGGCGAGCGCCCCGCCGACGCCGACGACCAGCAGGAGGGCGGTCCCCGTGGCGAGCGGGCGGTTGAGGTAGCGGTGCGTACGGCGGGCGAGCCAGAGCTGCGCCGCCAGGAGGAGGACCAGCATCACGAGCGAGCCGATCATGAGCAGGACGCTCCAGCGGACGGCGTCGTAGGCGGCCGCGACCCGGTCGGCACCGGAGTCGACGAGTCCGTCGAGGTCCTCGAGGATGCCGCCGTCTCCCGAGAGGGCCGTCGACGCCTGGTCGAGGTACGCCGAGGCGACGGGGAAGCCCTGCCGGTTGTTGGCCCGCGCCTGCTCGATCAGCCCGCTGTAGGTCGTGATGCTGCTGGCGACCCGGGCGAGGGCCCGGGTGTCCGCCGAGTCGGCTGCCGAGAGCCCGGCGATCGCGGAGGCGGCGCCGGTGAGGCTCGAGACGTACGACGCCCGCAGCTCGGTCGGCTCCAGTCCGCCGACGAGGAAGGTGTTGGCCGCGATCGCGTTGGCGTCCACCAGCAGCGTGCGGACGTTCTGCACGCCGAGCAGCTGCGCCGACTGCTCCCGGGCCGTGGTCGCGGCGCGCGCCTGCATCGCTCCTGCCTGCTGCGCGAACACGCCGAACAGCACGGCCGCCAGCGCCGTCAGGGCGAGCAGGAGGCGCAGGGTGGCCGGAGTGGTCGCGGTCGCGCGGGCCAGCAGCGACGGCTTCCGCTGCGCCGGCCGGTTGGCGACCTGGACGAGGGGCGGCTCGGGGATCCTCTGCGCGGGCGGCGCGGCGGGTGCGGTGCTCAACGGCTCTCCTCCTCGGGGTCGTCGGTGACGGGGACGGCCGTGCCGCTCGGGGCGGCGTCCGCCTGCCCGAAGGCCTCCTCAGAGCCGTCGACCGCGCCCTCGTCGTCGCCGCCGGCTCCGTCCGGGCTGCTCGAGGCTTCGGGGCTCTCCACCACGTCCTCGGGGAGCAGGATGCGCAGCTCGTCGAGCGTCGGCTCCTCCACGTCGCGGAGGCGCCAGGCGTGCCGGGCGATCGCCGCGTCGAGGACGTTGCGGACCCAGCGCCCGTTGCCGAACGCCTCCGTGCGCTGCTGCGCCGAGGCGAGGCCCGCGAACGCGGCGAGCGCCTCCTCCGTCGGCTCGAAGTCCGCGGAGGCGGCAAGGCGGCCGAAGATCGCCGAGAGCTCGTCGTCGGAGTAGTCGGCGAAGTCGATCGTGGTCGAGAAGCGGCTGGCGAGACCCGGGTTCGTGTCGAGGAAGCCCTGCATCGGCCCGGAGTAGCCGGCGACGATCACGACGAGGTCGCCGCGGTGGTCCTCCATGTCCTTCACGAGGGTGGTGACCGCCTCCGCGCCGTACTGGTCGAGCGCGAGCGCGTAGGCCTCGTCGATGAAGAGGACGCCGCCGCGCGCGGAGGCGATCACCTCCGCGGTCTTCGTCGCGGTCTGCCCGAGGTAGCCGGCCACCAGCTCCGATCGGTCGACCTCGACGAGCACGCCCTTCGAGAGGATGCCGAGCGAGCGGTAGATCCGCGAGACCAGCCGCGCCACCGTCGTCTTGCCCGTGCCGGGGTTCCCCGTGAAGACGAGGTGGCGGGTGAGCGTGGGCGTGCTGAGTCCGGCGGCCTGGCGCAGGGTGTCGATCCGGAGCAGCTGCGTCTGCCGCTTGATCTCGCTCTTCACCCGGTCGAGGCCGATCAGCGCGTCGAGCTCGGCGAGCAGGTCGTCGATGGACTCCGGCGGGTCGAGCGGCTCCGGCTCGGAGGCGGGCTCCGCGGCGGGAGCGGCGGCGGGCGCCGGCTCGTCCTGCGGACCGTCGTGCTCGGTCCGGCGGAGGCGCTCGAGGATCTCGTCGACCCCGGGCACGCCGGCGGGCAGACCGGTCGGCAGGTCGGCGCTCGCGGCACCGTCCGGCGTCCGGCCGGTCGTGTGCGGTACTCCTCCGCTCGTCGTCGGAGCGGCGCCCCGGGCGCCCGGGACGGCGGAGAGCTGGGCCGCGGCGGTCGCGGAGGCGGAGGCGATGCCGCCGATGCCCGGGTCGCCGAGAGCGCTGGCCGCCGAGACGACCTCGGTCAGGGCGCGGGCGTAGGCGGAGGAGTGGTGAGAGCCCGCGCCGACCAGGGCGGCCAGCTGATCGGTCGGCCCCGACCGCCAGCGCCGGCCGCTCGAGGCGGCGGTGAAGAACGCCTCCAGACCGCCCGTCGCGCCGGTCGCGGCGAGCCAGTCCTGCCCGGCGCCGCGGATCGACTCGGCGACGGCGGCGGCCAGCCGCGCACCCTCGTCGCGGACGGCCGCGGCGTCGAGGCCGGCGGCCGTCCCCGCGAGCACGAGGGCGTCCAGCGCCGGGGCGAGCGCGGTCACGAGGCGCTCGGCGGGGTCAGCGAGCCGGATCCGGACGGCGCTCCCGGCTGCGGAGGCGCGTCGAGACCGCTCGGGGAGAGCGAGGACTCCGTGAACTTCTCGGCCAGGAACTGCCCGTGCGCGATCAGCGCCGAGGCGTCCTGTCGCGAGACGGCGTCCGAGATGCGGTCGAGCGTGCCTCCGAGGAGGTCGAGCTGGTCGCAGAGGATCATCAGCGAGGTCTTCCCCCTGTGCACGGCGCGGCGGTCGGCGAAGTCCCTCGGCAGGCGGAGGTAGCCCTCCACCGCCTCGGGGAGGTAGCTGGTCGCGGTCGCGACGACGGTGTGGCCCTGCCGGCTCATCCCGCCGAGGCGGTCGAGACGGGGCACCATCTCGCGGACCGTCTCGTCGATCCGCTGGATGCGCGCGGCGACGATGCCGGGAACCCGGCCCTCCGTCCGCGTGCCGACCTTGTCGAGCGCCGCGAGGATGTCGTCGCTCGTCGGGACGCTCGGCAGAGCGGGCGCGGTCTCCTCCGGCGCCGCGGGGGCACCCGTGAACAGTCGGGAGAACCAGCCCATCGGCTAGCGGCCGAGATCGAGCGAGGACGTCGCGTCGATGTCCGAGTTGCTGCGGCGGGCCCGCTCGACGTACTCGCCGGCCTTCGCCGTCTCGGTCTGCAGGACTCCGACGGTCTGGGCCATGCTGTCGAGCGCCTTGATCTTGAAGTCCGAGATCGAGTCCATCGTCTGGTAGATGTTCGCGAACGCGGCCTGCAGCTGCGGCAGCCCGACCGTGGCCGAGGCGGCCTGCGACTGGATCGAGGCCGACTGGTCGGCGAGCATGCGCGAGGTGGCCTCGATCATGTTGGACGTCGTGGTGTTCAGCGCCGTGATCTGATCGAGCACGAGGCGCTGGTTGGCGAGCGCCTGCGCCACGATGACCGCCGTGCGCAGCGCCGAGACGGTCGTGGTCGTCGCGCGGTCGACGCCCTTGATCAGCTCGACGTTGTTCTTGATGACGACGTCGATCGCGAGGTAGCCCTGGATCGACACGGCCAGCTGGGTCAGCAGGTCCTGGTGCTTCTGGCGCGCGTAGAAGAGGACGTCCTCGCGCAGCGCCTTCGCCCGCTCCGGATCGGTCGCGTCGAGCTCGGCGATCTTCGCCGAGAGCTTCACGTCGAGCCGCTCGGCGACGTAGATGTACTCGTTGAGACGGGTCATCGTCTCCCAGAGGTTCTGCTTCTCGAGGTTCAGGGCCGCGTTGTCCTTCCGCAGCTCGTCCTGCCCGTCGTACAGGGCCTGGATGATCGCGTTCAGGTGCGACTGGGCGCTCTCGTAGCGGCGGAAGTAGTCGGTGATCTTGTTGCCGAACGGGATGAAGCCCAGGATCTTCTTCTGCAGGTTGTCCTCGGACGGGTCCAGATCCTCCACCGTGCGGCGCAGCTCGAGCAGTGTCTTGCCGATGGTCGACCCCTCGGAGAGCCCGCCCTCCTGGAGGGCGCGCACCGGCGTGCTCAGCAGCCGGTTCGACGAGTCGGCGGCCGAGCGGATGTCGGCGTCGCCCATCGTGCGGATGTCGTTGGCCCGCGTCGCGAACTCGGGGCTGCGGGACTCCGTCGCCAGGAGCGTGTCGAGGTAGCCGTCGACCTTCGCCTCGAGGCCGGGCAGGGCGGCTTCCGGCACCTTCGGCGCGATCGACGGCGCCGAGGTGGTCGGCACCGCTGCCACCGGCTCCGGAGGCGTGAGCGAGAGGGCGTTCTGGACGGGCGGCTGCAGGGCCTCGGTCATCGGGATCCTCACCGTTCCTGGCGCTCGGCGCCGACTGGGATGAACGTCCGCCCAGCATATCCCGGGCCCTCCCGCGGGATCCCCGCGAGCCGCCTCGTCCGAGGACTCGACGCGATCGGGCGGCTGTGGAGGGGCATCCGCCGCCGGTCAGACCGCCTTCGGGCGCCTCCGCAGCGTCGCCACCGCGACTCCGGCCAGGGCGAGCGCGCCTCCGAGCAGCGCGGCGAGCGGCGGGGTCTCGCCCAGGACGAGCCAGGACAGCAGCACGACCACCGCGGGCACCGCGTAGGTGGACGCCGCGGTGCGACCCGCGCTGGAGCGCGCGAGGACGTACCCCCACGTCGTGAAGGCGACGGCCGTCGGGAAGATCCCGAGGTAGACCACGGCCAGGATCGAGGAGAGCGGAGCGGCGGCGAGCGCCTCGACGAGCTCCGGGGCGAAGGGCAGGCACGCGACCGTGCCGGCGAGGCAGCCGAGCCAGGTCATCGTCGGCGCGTCGATCCGGCCCAGCAGGCGCTTCTGCAGGGTCGCCGCGCTGCCGTAGACGACGGCGGCCACCAGGCCGAGGGCGACGCCGATCACGTCGAACTGCCCGGTGGAGGTGGAGAACGCGATCACCGCGACGCCGGTCAGCGCCACGAGCATCCCGGCGAGGAGACGGCGGGGGAACCCCTCCCCCAGCAGCAGCCCGGCGAGCACGGCGGTGATCATCGGCGCGATGTTCACCAGCAGCGCCGCCGTCCCCGCGTCGACGTGCCGCTCCGAAGCGTTCAACGCCAGGTTGTAGACCCCGAACCAGGCGACTCCCCAGCCCAGCACGAGCAGGAGGAGGCGCCCGCGCGGGACCGCTGTGCGCGGATCCGGACCCGCCTCCGAGCGGCGCCTCCGGGCGATGAGGACGACGCGCACCACCGTGAGCGCGAGCGACCCCACCACGATGCGGCCGAGGGTCAGCGCGCCCGGGCCGAAGTCCTCCGTCGTGGCGCGGATGCCGACGAAGGCCGACGCCCAGAGCAGGACGGTGACCGCGATCGCGCCCCACAGCAGGAGGGCGTCCCTCGTGGAGGGCGGGGCGGAGGAGGAGACGTCGGTCATGAGGCCATCGTGGCGCTGCCGGGGATTCAGCACCAGTTCCGTTCACTGTCGGATCGTTCAGCCGAACTGTACGGTCGTCTCATGCTCGACGTGCACCGGCTCCGCATCCTCCGCTCCGTCGTCGCCTCCGGCTCGATCGCGGGAGCCGCCTCCGGCCTCGGCTACACGCCGTCCGCCGTCAGCCAGCACCTCTCCGCTCTGCAGCGCGAGACCGGACTGACCCTGCTGGAGCGGGTGGGCCGCGGCGTCCGCCCGACCCCCGCCGGACGCGCCCTCGCCGCCCAGGCGGACCGCGTCCTCGAGCGCCTCGCCGAAGCGGAGGCCGTGGTGGAGGAGCTGCGCGAGGGCCGCTCCGGCCGCCTCTCCGTGACGTACTTCGCCTCCGTCGGCAGCGCCTGGATGCCGGAGGTCGCCCGCCGGCTGACCGCCGCGTTCCCCGGCCTCGCCCTCGATCTGCGCCTGGGAGAGGAGCTCGACGACGACCTCGGAGCGCGCCCCGACGTGCAGCTCCTCGTCGCCTCCTCCGAGCCGACCGCCCCCGGATTCACGGCGCACCACCTCCTCGACGACCCCTACCTCGTCGTCCTGCCCGACAATCATCCGCTCGCCTCCCGGAGCGAGATCGACCTCGCCGAGCTCGCGAACGAGCGCTGGGTCGACAACGACCTGCCCACCGGCTGGTGCCGCCGGAACGTCGTGGAGGCCTGCGCCGCCGCCGGGTTCGCGCCGCCCTTCCACGTCCAGGCCAACGACCACATCACCGCCGCCGCGTTCGTCGCCGCGGGCATGGGCGTGACGGTCCTGCCGGAGCTCGCGGCCCACCGCCTGCCGGACGGCGTCCGCGCCGTGCCCGTCGTCCGTCCCCGGCCCGTCCGCTCCCTCGAGGCCGTCGTGCGGAACTCCGCCGCCTCCTCCGCACCGGTGGCCCTGGTGCTGGAGACACTGAAGGCCCTCGCCGCGCGCCGCTGAGCGCGCCTGCACGGGCGAGCTCGCAGCACACCGGAGCACGATGGGCGCGTGAGCTCCGTCGAACCCGTCACCCGTTCCGCGCCCGCGCTCGGCGGACCGCGCATCCTGAAGCAGCGCTGGACCGAGGCGACGTTCCTGCACTGGCGGGTCGACCCCGCCCTGGTGGCGCCCCACCTCCCGGCCGGGACGAGGCCCGACGAGCACGACGGCTCCTCCTGGGTGGGCCTGATCCCGTTCCGGCTCTCGCGGACAGCCTTCCTCGGCGGCCCGCGGGTGCCCTGGCTCGGCACCTTCCCCGAGGTGAACGTCCGGCTCTACTCCGTCGACGAGCAGGGACGACGCGGAGTCGTGTTCGTCTCGCTCGACGCCTCCCACCTCCTTCCCGTGCTCACCGCGCAGGCGGTGTTCGGGCTCCCCTACCGCTGGGCCCGGATGAGCATCGAGCACCGCCACGGCGCGGTGATCTACGACACGATCCGGCACTCGGACTCGGCCGCCCGCTCCCGGATCGTCGTCCGCCCGGGCGACCCGGTCGGCGAGGACCCGCTCGCCTCGTTCCTCACTGCACGCTGGGCCTACCACGAGCGCCACCTGGGCTCCACCTGGTACGGCCGCAACCTGCACCGGCCGTGGCCGCTGCGCCGCGCGGAGCTGCTGGCGCTCGACGACGGGCTGCTCGACGCCGCGGGCTTCCCCGGGCTGGCGACGCGCGCGCCGGACTCGGTGCTGTACTCGGCCGGAGTGGAGACGGTGTTCACGGTGCCGCGGAAGGTGTGAGGGGGGCGACGCTCCTCCACAGACGTTTCTTCGCGATGCTGTCCGATGAAACGGCGCTCCCGAGGCCCACGGCGAGACTTCGTCCGGTGAGATCAGGGCATGAAGGAATCGGCGACAGTAGACGACGCGCTCACGGAGGCGCTCGCGCTCGCCGGCTCACGGCACGCTGAGCGGTCCGCCGTCGAGGCATCCCGGTACCGGGCAGTCGAGGATGCACGCCGCCTCGCGATGGCGGCACCGGCGGCTCTCATCGGCGACCACGTCCAGGTGCAGGTGGATCAGGCGGAGGCGGCGCACCGGGCGCTGATCGCGGAGCTCGCGACGGGACTCCGGGTCTCGGAGGCGCACGCCTCTGCACTGGTCGACGAGGCACGCCTGCTGGTGAACGACCTCCCGGCGACGTTGCGCGCACTCGCGGACGGAACGCTCTCCCCCGAGCACGCGCGACTCGTGGTGCGAGGAGCACTCGACGTCCCCACCGAGGTCCGTGGGCGCTTCGACGAGGAGGCCGCCACGATCGCGGTCGCCTGCACGCCGCCCCAGCTGCGACGCGCCCTCCGGTCGCTCCGGGAACGGCTGCACCCGCAGACGCTCAGCGAACGTCATCGGGACTGCGCCCGTCGTCGCGCGCTCTGGGTGGAGGGCCTCGACGACGGGATGGCGATCCTGCACCTCTACACCGCAGCTCCCGATGTGCTCGGCGCGATGGACAGGATCGACCGGGCCGCCCGCTCCCTCGCGGATCTGCCGGACGAGGAGCGGACGCTGGGCCAGCTCCGCGCAGACATCGCCGCTGCGCTGCTGGTCGACGGGGAGACATCGGCCGACGGAGACGGCACGTCGATGCCGGCGGGAGTGCGCGCCGAAGTCGCGGTGACCGTGCCTGCACTGACCCTCCTCGGGCGCTCCGACCAGCCCGCCGTCCTCGACGGATACGGACCCGTCGATCCAGAGACCGCGCGGCGTCTCGCAGCAGGTGCTCCCTCGTTCACGCGGCTGCTCACCCATCCGGAGAGCGGAGCGGTCCTCTCCGTCGGACGCGACTCCTACCGAGTGCCGGCGGACCTGCGTCGCCACCTCCAGCACCGCGACGGGACCTGCCGGTTCCCGGGATGCACCCGCAGCACCCGCCACGCGGACGTCGACCACACGAACGACTGGCAGCACGGAGGCACCACGTCGGCCGACAACCTCGCGCACCTCTGCCGACACCACCACCGGATCCGCCACACCACGGGGTGGACCCACCGGCAGGAGCCGGACGGCACGCTGCGCTGGACGAGCCCGACGGGACGGCAGCATGTCACCCGGCCGGGCGAGCCGGCGGACAGGGCGGAGGGCGGACACGGTCCGAGCGGAGACCGCGGGCCGTGACACGGGCAGGTCGGATGGTCGAGACAGGCAGGTCAAGGGGCGGGCCCACTTCGGCGCGCCCGCGTAGCGTGGACGCACGGGCCGATCGGCGTGGAAGCGACAAGAGGGGCAGCGACATGGCAGGAACGAAGGACAGGAAAGACGCGACGACGGAGACCTCGGCGGTGCTCTTCGACATCGACGGGACCCTCGCCGACACGAACTTCCTCCACGTCGAGGCGTGGTCGCGCGCCTTCTGGCAGGCCGACCTCGTCGTGCCCGCCTGGCGCATCCAACGAGCGATCGGCGCAGACTCGTCGGAGCTGCTCGACATGCTCCTCGAGGACGACGTGAAGGAGGAGCAGCGCGCACTGGTGAAGTCGCTGCACACCAAGAACTACACCGAGACGACAGCACGCATCGTTCCACTTCCGGGAGCTCGCGAGCTCGTCGCGACGCTCGTCGGTCGAGGCGTCCACGTCGTCCTCGCCACCTCGGCACCGCAGAACGAGCTGGACGTGCTTCTCGACGTCCTCGACTTCGGCGGGTCCGTCCACGCTGTCACCAGCGGCGCCGACGTCTCCACCGCCAAGCCAGCACCCGACCTGATCTCTATCGCGCTCGACCGCGCGGGTGTCTCCGTCGACCGCGCCGTCATGGTCGGCGACGCGACCTGGGACGTCCTGGCCGCCGAGCGCGCGGGCCTGGCAACGGTCGGAGTCCTCTCCGGCGGAACCTCGGAGCACGAACTCCGCGAGGCCGGAGCCGTCGCCGTCTACGAGGACGCGGCGGCCGTCCTCACCGGTCTCGGTGAAGGGCCCCTCGCGAGCCTCCTGAACTGACCGACCGCCACCCCAGGAGGCTCACGAGCCTCAGTCGCGGGGTCGCCGTCGCAGCACGAGGAGCGTCACTCCGATGGCGGCGGCGACCGCGGCGAGAGCGCCGCCGATCCACAGGACGTCCTCGAGGAGTGCCGGGTCCGATCCGGACGTCGCCTGCGCTTCGTCGGCGGACTCGGCCTGTCCTCCTGAGACCGCGACGGTGCCGTTGCAGTCCGGGACCGAGTCCGACCCGTCGGCGAGCGCGGTCCCGTCGGCCGGCGTCCAGTCGAACGCGTACTGGCCCGACACGGGGTGCCCGTCGGTCGACACGACCTGCCACGTCACCTCGTACTCCCCCGCCGCGCCGAGCTCGAGCGGCATCGACGCTTCCGGCCCGACGACGCTGACGCAGCCGTCGCCGTAGTAGAGCCCGTCCGGCCCGACGACGCGCAGAGCCGCCGCCGTTCCGTCTGTCCCGAGGACGAGCAGGTCGTCGTTCGTCGTCAGCACCAGCGTTCCCGGCTGCTCCGTCACGGTCGAGTCCGCAGCGGGAGTCGTCGAGACGAGGTAGTTGTGCGCGCTGGCGGGCGCCGCCACAGCGATCGAGCCGAGCAGCCCGATCGCGGTCGCGGCGACGAGGGCCTTCCGACGGGTCACGCCGACGCCCGGGGTCCGCGGCGGCGGGAGGCGAGCCCGACGGCCAAGCCGACCGCGCCGACGACGAGCCCGCCGACTCCGAGGATGCGGGCGAGCACGTCGTCGCCGCTCGTGGCCGTCGTCGCCGAGGCGGTGGTCGCGACCGCGTCGTCACCGTCGCCGTCGTCGTCGTGTCCGCCCCCGTGGCCGGACCCTGCTTCCGCCGCGGTCACCGCGACGGTGGGAGCGGGCAGCTCGGGCTCGTCCTGGCCGTCGACGGTCGGCTGGTCCCAGGCGGTGCTGCCGGTCTCGCACGTCTGCAGCACGGGGAACTCCAGCGTGGAGCCGGCTGCGTCCTCGGGGAGCTGAAGCTGGAGGGCGACGGTGTCGCGGTAGCCGTCGGCGAGGGGCGTCTTCGCCGTGTAGACCACGTCCGAGACCCGCTTGGTCGCGGTGTTCCCGTGGGAGTCGGTGACCGGGTCGGCGATCGCGACCTCGTTCTTCACGACGTCCCAGTTCGGGTTGATCGTCGGGCTGACCGAGTTGATGCCGTCGGGCATCGTGATCGTGAGTCCCGTCGTCGGCGAGCCCTCGCAGCCGTGGGCCAGCGAGAACGTCACCACCGTGTACGAGCCGGCGGCGGTGCTGCTCGCCGCCGCGGTCACGTGGGCGCTGGCCGCCGTGGGCGCGGCGACAGCGAGCGCGATCGATCCGACGGCGACGAGTGCGCCGCTGCCGACGAGGCGGAGCCGCGAGAAGGAAGAAGAGGAAGAAGAAGAAGAAGAAGAAGAAGAAGAACGGGTCATGACGGTCGTGTCCTCGGGGGAGATCCGGCGCGGGGCCGGGAGTTCTGGACGCAGCGCGGGTTCGCGGTGCGTGCGGGGCGCCGACCGGAGCCGCTCCCACACGGGAGGGGCGTCAGGCGGCGCGGAGGACCCGCAGCGGCGGCCCGCGGTGCCGGAGGATCGAGAGGACCGCGTCGAGGGATCGAGTCGCCCGCGGCTCGTGGGTACCCGTTATCGAGACGCCGGGGGCCGACGGGAGTGCGACCGCGGACGCGCGGGCGACGATCCGTACGACGACGCGCTGGAGGCCTGCTCCCAGCGTCCAGAAGAGGCGCTCGCCGTACCGGAACGCCGCGATCGTGAAGGCAGCCGCAGCGAGGTGGGCGACGAGCATCAGCGGAGCGTGAGTCGCGTGTCCGCCTCCGCCGGCGATCAGCTCGATGGTCGACCCGTCGTGGAAGTGCGCGCCGGTGCCCGTCGTCCCGACCACGCTCACCTCCCCACCGCTGCCCGTGATGAGGAAGAGGCCGTGGTACGCGATCTGGCTGAGGAGCACGGAGAGCGTCAGCCGGGGAAGGGACAGACGGCGCCCCGAGAGGAGGACGCAGACGACGACGGCGAACGCCGCGGCGAGGGCGAGCACGGCAGGAGCGGGGGTCTCGGCGCCCGCGAGCGTGTGGGAGGCGGCGGCCGTGGCGGTCGCTGCGAGAGCGGCGGCGACGCCGCGAGCCACTCGTGCACCTCGGGTCTGCACTCGCCCGTCCTCTCGTCGTCGCGTCGACGCGTGCGCGCGACGTCTCCAGGGTAATCGACGCGGCGGAGCAGCTCCCCGCCGTCCCGGTTCCCTGCCGTTACGAAGCCGTTACCTAGATCACCGAAAGAAATCCAAACCCCCGCAGGGAGGGCTCCGAACACATGTCAACGGCCGCGACACGGTCCACACAGAACAGGTCCTCCGCATCACGTGGGGGCCGTCTCACGAAGGAGTAATCCCATGCGATCCACCAAGCGTTCCGCCCTCGCCGCATTCGCCCTGCTGGGCACCGCCGCCCTCGGCCTCACCGCCTGCTCGAGCGGAAGCGGCTCGACCACCGCCGCCAGCGACGCGGCGACCGAGATGTCGACCCCGATGGCCACCTCGTCGGCCTCCGCCTCCTCGACCCCCATGGCGACCATGGACCCGGCCGCGAACCTCGTCGGCCCCGGCTGTGCCGCCTACGCCGAGCAGGTCCCGGACGGCGCCGGCTCGGTCGAGGGCATGTCGCTCGACCCCGTTGCGACCGCCGCGTCGAACAACCCGCTGCTCACCACCCTGACCGCTGCGGTCTCCGGTGGCCTCAACCCCGACGTCAACCTCGTCGACACGCTGAACAGCGGCGAGTTCACCGTCTTCGCCCCGGTCGACGACGCGTTCGCCAAGCTCGACGCCGCGACCGTCGACTCCCTCAAGACCCCCGAGGGCGCCGCCACGCTGTCCTCGATCCTGACCTACCACGTCGTCCCCGGCCAGATCGCCCCTGACGCGATCGCCGGCGACCACGCCACCGTCCAGGGTGGCAACCTCACCGTCACCGGTTCCGGCGACGACCTGAAGGTCAACGACGCGTCCGTCATCTGCGGTGGCGTCCAGACCGCCAACGCGACCGTCTACCTCATCGACACCGTGCTGACCCCCCCGGCCAGCTGATTCCCCTCACCGGCTCCGGCCGGTGAACACGCCGAAGGGCGGGCACCGCGAGGTGTCCGCCCTTCGGCGTTCGTGCGTGCAGAAGCCCTCCGCGAAGCCGGACACTGCAGAGTCGTCCGGCACAGAGTCGTCCAGCACAGAGCCGTCCAGCACAGAGTCGCGCAACGCAGCGCCGCCCCACGGGAAGCCGCACAGCGCGGAGCCCTGCGCAGCGCGGAGTCGGAGGGTCACCACGACCCGGCACTCGCCGTCACGCCGCACCACAGCACCCACCACGAAAGACGACGAGGCGCGGACCCCGATGCAGGGGTCCGCGCCTCGTCGTCGTGCGGTCGGCGGCTACTCGGCCGGGGCGCTGATCTCGCGCAGGACGCGGTCGCCGGGGCGGGCCTCGATCATCTCGGCCTCGATCTCGGCACGGTCGAGCAGCTCCTCCATGCGGCGGCGGCGGTTGCGCGTGATGAGCGTCACGACCGTGCCCGTCTTGCCCGCGCGGCCGGTGCGGCCGGAGCGGTGGAGGTACGTCTTGTACTCGTCGGGAGCGTCCGCCTGGATCACCAGGTCGATGTCGTCGACGTGGATGCCGCGCGCGGCCACATCGGTCGCGACCAGCACGTCCACGCGTCCGCTGGTGAGCAGTGCGAGGTTGCGGGTTCGGCGCGACTGGTTGAGGTCGCCGTGGAGGCTCGTCGCGGGGATGTCCGCGTGGTCGAGCTGCTCCGCGAGCTGCTCCGCGAACGCGCGGGTCCGGGCGAAGATCAGCGTCTTGCCCTGGCGGGCGGCGAGCTGCTCGATGATCTCGGCCTTGTCGCGGTGCTCGATCAGGAGCACGCGGTGGTCGATGGTCGAGGACGCCTGGTCCTCGCCGGCGACCTCGTGGACGCTCGGCTCGACCAGGAACTCGTCGACGAGCGTCGCGACGCCCTTGTCGAGCGTGGCCGAGAACAGCAGCCGCTGGCCGCCGTCGGCGGTCTGGCGGAGGATGCGCTGCACCGGCTCGAGGAAGCCGAGGTCGCACATGTGGTCGGCCTCGTCGAGCACCGTGATGGTGATGTTCGAGAGGTCGAGGCGGCCCTGCTCGACGAGGTCCTCGAGGCGGCCCGGCGTCGCGATGACGATGTCGACTCCGCGCTGGAGGGCTCCGACCTGCTTGTACTGGGGGACGCCGCCGTAGATGGTCGTCGTGAACAGGCCGACGGAGCGGGCGATCGGCTGGATCGTCCGGTCGATCTGCATGGCGAGCTCGCGGGTCGGCGCGAGGATGAGCGCGCGCGGAGCGCGGCCCGGCTTGCGGCCCTTCGCTCCGTTGTTCTCCATCAGGCGCTCGACGACGGGGGCGCCGAAGGCGATGGTCTTGCCGGAGCCGGTCTTGCCGCGTCCGAGGACGTCCTTGCCGGCGAGCACCTCGGGGATGGTCGCGGCCTGGATCGGGAACGGCGCGGCCGCTCCGAGCTCGGTCAGCATCCGGACGATGTTCCCGCCCAGGCCGAGGTCGCCGAAGGTGACGCCCTCGACGTCGACGGCGAGAGTGGCCGTCGCCTCGAGGCGCTCGAGCACGACGTCGTCGGCCTGGTGCGGCGCACGGGCGTCGCGGCTGGGGTAGAAGTCCGAGCCGGAGTCGCGGCGCGAGGGCCGGGAGTCGCGGTCGAACGAGCGGGTCGGGCGGTCGCCGCGGTCGTGGCCGCGCGAGGGACGCGCATCCCGGTCGAAGGAGCGGGCCGGGCGGTCGCTGCGGTCGAACGAGCGGGCGGGACGCTCTGTGCGGTCGTAGCCGCGCGAGGGGCGCTCGTCGCGGTCGCCGGTGCGGACCGGTCGGTCGTCGCGTCCGTAGGAGCGGGCCGGACGGTCGTCGCGGTCGTTCGAGCGCGCCGGACGCGCGTCACGGTCGAAGGAACGGGCCGGGCGATCGCTCCGGTCGAAGGAACGCGCCGGACGCTCATCGCGCCCGTAGGAACGGGCCGGACGGTCGTCTCGATCGTTCGAGCGCGCCGGACGCGCATCGCGGTCGAAGGAACGGGCCGGGCGATCGCTCCGGTCGAAGGAACGCGCCGGACGCTCATCGCGCCCGTAGGAACGGGCCGGACGGTCGTCGCGGTCGTTCGAGCGGGCCGGACGCGCGTCGCGGTCGTAGCCGCGCGAGGGCCGCTCGTCGCGGTCGTTCCCGCGGGCGGGCCGATCGGCGCGCTCGGTGGCCCGCTCGGCGCGCTCGTCGGCGTTCCAGCGCGCCTTCTTGGGGGCGTTCTCGTCGACGGCGCGGAAGCCGCGGTGGCCCTCGCTGCGCGAGCCCGGCTTGGCGCCGGGGAAGCGCGAGCGGCCGCCGAGCTGGGACTTGCCGCTCGAGGCGCCGAAGCGGTTGGGCTCGAAGTTCTTGGCCGGACGTCCGCCGGCGGGCTTCTTGTTCTTGGGCATGGCAGTTCTTCCTGGGTTCAGGTCGTGCGCGAGGAGGCGACGCCGGAGGAGCCCCGTCGTGAGGGGCGTCCGTGCGCTGGACTGCTGCGGGGCAGCAGGGGGAGAACCCGGGCGAGTCATTGACCGGGGCCGATTCACACATGTGATTCGTCTCACGACGACTGTCGGAGACTCGGCCCACTTGACTAACAAACCCATCCGCACGCGAACGCACGGTGTCAAGAGCCGACCGAGTGAGTCTACACGCGGCCCCGGAGCCTGGCTAGGGCGGGGAGACGTGCGGCCAGGAGCCGCTCAGTTCGGTAGCCGCTCAGGTCGGGACCCGCTCAGGTCCGGAGCCGCGAAGCCTGGGAGCCGCGCATCTCCGCACCCGGTCCCCCGAGGAGTCGCCCCGCATACAGCCCCCCGGCCCCGAGCCGCAGCACGATCGACGCGCGAGCCCGCGCCCACCGACCACCCGTCCGCTACTGCGACGCCCGCCGAGCCCGGTACGCGGCCACGTTCGCGCGATTGCCGCAGTTGCCCGTGTCGCAGTAGCGCTTCGAGCGGTTGCGGGAGAAGTCCACGAGCACCGCCTCGCAGTCCTCCGCCGCGCAGACGCGGATCCGCTCGCGCTCATCGCCGCGGATCACGTCGACGAACGCCATGGCGGCCTCGACCAGGATGCGGGTGGCGAGCGGGCTCTCGTCGCGCGTCGCGTGGAGGTGCCAGCCGTAGGGTCCGTGCCGGACCAGCTGCGGGAGCGCGCGGCCGGAGTCGAGCATCCCGTTGACGACGGGGACGAGGTCCTCCTCGGCCCGCGTGAGCCAGAGGGTGCGGAGGGAGGAGCGGATCGCCCGCACGGCCTCCAGCTCCTCGGTCGATCCGTCGCGGCTGCCCGTGTACCGGTTCTCGAGGAGGAAGTCGTCCAGCTGCTCGATCGTCGCCATCTCGTCCTCGCCGGACGGCGACAGCTCGGGGAGCGTGTTGACGAGGGTGGCGGTGGAGGTCAGTGACGCCTCGACGTCATAGGCGAACACCATGTTGACTCCTGACAGTGCGGCTCAGTAGTGTGCGATCAGCTCGCTGTCACGAGTGTAATCCTTTTGACTCCTGAAGGAGCCGGCCATGACCGCCGAGAGCACCGCCGCCGTCACCCTCCCCGCCGCGAGCGCGCCCGCGCCGGCACGGCGCCTCGGCTCCGGCCTCGTCGCGGCGCTGGCCGCGTCGGCGGCGTTCGGTCTGGGCGGGCCGTTCGTGAAGCCGCTCCTCGAGGCGGGCTGGACGCCGGCGTCCGCGGTCCTCTGGCGGTCGGGCGGCGCGGCCCTGATCCTCGCGATCCCGGCGATCCTGTCCCTCCGCGGCCGCTGGCCCGTGCTCCGCCGCAACCTCGGCACGATCGCCCTCTACGGAGTCTTCGCCGTGATCGCCGCGCAGCTCTGCTTCTACAGCGCGATCGAGCACATGTCGGTCGGCGTCGCCCTGCTGATCGAGTACCTCGCGCCGGTGTTCCTCGTCCTCTTCGCCTGGGCGCGCACGCGCCGGCACCCCGGCCGCTTCACCCTCGCCGGCTCCGCGCTCGCGCTCGGCGGCCTGGTGCTCGTGCTCGACCTGTCCGGCGAGTCGACGCCCGAGCTGGTCGGCATCGCCTGGGCGCTGACCGCCTCGCTCGGCCTGTGCGTCTACTACGTCATCGCCGGCCGGGTGGATCCGGAGCTGCCGCCGATCGCGCTCACGGCGGGGGCGATGACCGTCGGCGCCGCGATCCTGCTGGCACTCGGGGCGCTCGGCGTCACACCGCTGCGCGCGACCTTCGGAGAGGTGGTGTTCGTCGGAGCGGAGGTCAGCTGGCTCCTCCCCGCGGGCGTGATCCTCGGCATGTCGACGGTGCTGGCGTATCTGCTCGGGATCGAGGGCGGACGCCGTCTCGGCACGCGGATCGCCTCCTTCGTCGGCCTGACGGAGGTGCTGTTCTCGATCGCGGCCGCGTGGCTGATCCTCGGCGAGCTGCCCGCGCCGATCCAGTTCGGCGGCGGCGCGCTCATCCTCGCGGGGGTCGTCCTGGTCCGTCTGCAGCGCGAGCCCGGCACCCCCTGATCGCAGGGGTGCCGCATCCGGGGCGCCGGGCACCCCGTACGCTGATCGCACTCATGCGCGAGCCCACCCGATCCCCGCGACGCGTCGCCGCGGTCCTGGCCGCCCTCGCACTCCTCCTCTCGGGCTGCGCGAGCACCACTCCCGTCTCGGAGCCGGTGGCGCAGGCGCTCGGAGCGGCACCCGCACCCGACTGGTCCGGCGTGAGCGTGACGGCCGACGTCGTCTACGACGCGAGCACCGGGCAGAGCGTCGACGTCTGCTCCTCCCCCGCCCCGTCGGCGGAGCCGCGGCCCGCCGCCCTCGTCGTGCACGGCGGCAGCTGGACCCGTGGAGGCAAGGCCGACGCGAACTGGCGCCCGATCTGCCAGTGGCTCGGATCGGAGGGATTCGTCGCCGTCTCGGTCGACTACCGCCTCGCGCCCGCCGCCGTGTTCCCCGCGCAGCTCGACGATGTGACGGCCGCCCTCGACTGGCTGCTCGAGCCGGAGCAGACCGCGCGCTTCGGCATCGATCCGGAGCGGGTGGCGGCCTTCGGCGGCTCGGCCGGCGGCAACCTCGCCTCTCTGCTCGGCACGCTGCCGTCGACCTCGTCGCGCCTGGCCGCCGTGGTCGACCTGAGCGGTCCCTCCGATCTCAGCGCCGCCGGCCTCGCCGACGACGACCCGATGGTCGGAGTCGCGGCCGCCGTGCGCAGCTACCTCGACTGCGCGGACCTCGCCTCCTGCCCCGCTGCGACCGCCGCCTCGCCCCTCGCGCAGGTGGACGGCTCCGAGCCGCCGTTCCTCATCGCGCACGCGGCGCACGAACGGGTCGCGCTCAGCCAGTCGACCCGCTTCGCCGAGGCGCTGCGCGGAGCGGGCTCGAGGGTCGACCTCCTCGTCCTCCCCGGCTCGCTGCACTCGATCGCGCTGCTCGACGACGCTCTGCGCGCTCGGGTCGTCGAGTTCCTCCGCGCCCACCTGGGCTCGTGAGCGGAGTCGTCGTCCGCCTCGAGGACGCAGCCGGAGCGGAGGGCCTCCTCGCCGCGGTCCCGGCCCCGCACGCCCGCGTGCTGATCGCCCGGATCGACGGGGCGGCGGCCGGCGTGCTGGTGCTCGCTCCCGGCCCGGACGACTTCGCCGAGGTGCTGGAGCTCGTGGTCGCCTCCGTCCACCGGCGCACGGGAGTCGCCCGACGGCTCGTCGCGGCGGCGGAGTCGTGGGCGCGGGTGCAGCGGATCCGCACGCTGCGCCTGGCCGCCGCGCCGGAGCTCGCCGCAGCGGCCGAGGCGCTCGGCTTCACGGCGATCGACGGCTTCGGAGCCCACGTCGGCGACGACGCGGTGCTCTGCTTCGCGCGTCCGGTCTGAGCAGCGCCCGATCCGAGGCGTGTGCCGCTCCCGAGAGGCAGTCCCGCCTCGTCCGGCGCGCACCCCCGCCGTCAGTCGATCGAGCAGCCCGGCTCGTCCGACAGCGCCCGCTCGATCCGGGCGCGGTGCTCGTCCGACATCGGCGGCAGCGCGTCGGGCGCGAACCAGCCGACCTCGGTCGACTCGTCGTCCGCGACGTGGGCCTCCCCCGAGATCCAGCGGCAGCGCACCACGTGGTCGAGGTACTGCGAGCGGTCCCCGTTGGGGTACTGCATCGGCGGGAGGGTGTGCACCTGCACGAGGCGCTCGACCTCGATCTCGACACCCGCCTCCTCCTGCGCCTCGCGGCGGGCGGTCCCGGCGACGGTCTCGCCCGGGTCGATGATCCCGGTGACGGCCGTCCAGGCGCCGGTGTCGGCGCGCCGGACGAGCAGGACCTCGAGCGCCGGCTCCTCGCGGAGGATCACCGCGGTCACGCCGGTGAGCCAGAGCAGCTCGGTCCCGATCCGCTCGCGCAGCCGCAGCACGAAGTCGGGAGTCGCCATCAGTGCTCTTCGGGTCGGAAGTCGAACGCGACGATGCCGGCCGTGTCGACGAACGGCCCGACGAACTCCTTGAACGCGTCGTGCGCCGGATCCCAGTGCGCGGGGTCCTCGACGGCCGGCCGGCCCAGGTAGTAGTGCAGGTCGCCCTCGGAGGAGAAGGTCAGCAGGAACGCGCGGTCGAAGCCCTCGCCCGCGCCCTCGATGCTCAGCTGCGGCCCGGTCTCGATCGACTCGATGTAGGGCCGTCCGTCGCGGACGCACTCGTCGGCCAGGGCGAGGAAGCGGCGGGTGACCTCGTCCGCCTCGGCGACCAGCGCCGTCGGGCGGAAGCGGATCAGGACGAGGTGCCGGAGCGTGCCCGGGCGGAAGTCGCGGGCGACGAAGCGCTCCGGACCGATCTCGTCGAGGACCGCGGTGGCGCGCTCCGGGCCGCTGCGCCAGCGCGAGCCGACCGTCTCGGCCGCATCCCTGATGTCCGTCATGCCGACGCCTTCCCGGCGCGGGCGGCACGCCGCCGCTCACGATACCCCTCGACCAGGTTGTAGACGACGGGCAGGACCACGAGGGTCAGCACCGTCGAGGACACCAGGCCGCCGATCACGACGATCGCCAGCGGCTGCGAGATGAAGCCGCCGTGGCCCGTGATCCCCAGCGCCATCGGCAGCAGCGCGAAGATCGTCGCGAGGGCGGTCATCAGGATGGGCCGGAGCCGCCGCTCGGTGCCGTGCAGCAGCGCCTCCCGCACCGGCATCCCGCGGTCGCGGTACTGGTTCACCAGGTCCACGAGCACGATCGCGTTCGTGACGACGATCCCGATCAGCATCAGCACGCCGATCAGGGACGGCACGCCCAGCGGCACGCCGGTGATCACCTGCAGGAGGATCGCGCCGGTCGCCGCGAACGGCACGGACACGAGCAGGAGCAGCGGCTGCAGGAGCGAGCGGAACGTCGCCACCATCACGACGTAGACGATCAGGATCGCGACCAGCAGCGCGATGCCCAGCTGCGAGAACGCGTCGGCCTGGTCGGCGGTCACTCCGCCGAGGGAGGCGTCGACACCGGCCGGAAGCGCCGTGGCGTCGATCGCGTTCTGCACGGCGACGTTGGCCGAGGCGAGGTCGTCGCCCTCCGGGGTGACGGTGATGGTCGCGGTGCGCTGGCCACGCTCGGTGGTGATGCTCGCCGGACCGTCCGTCTGCTCGACCGCCGCGAGGGTGGAGAGCGCGACGGTGCCGGTGAGGGTCGGCACCTCGAGGTTCCGCAGCTCGTCCACGGTGGCCGGCGGCTGCCCGTCGGCCAGGTAGATCGAGAGGGTGCGGTCGTCGATCACGACGCTGCCGACCTGGCTGGGCTGGAGCGCCTGGCTGACGATCGTGCCCACGGCGACCTCGCTGAGACCCGCCCGGGCCGCGGCGTCGCGGTCGACCCGCACCGCGATGTAGGGCAGCGAGGAGGAGAGGTTGCTCTCGGCCTGGCTGATCCCGTCGGTCCCGCGCAGGGCCTCGAGGAGCTGGTCGCTCGCGCTCTGGAGGTCGCTCTGCGAGGCGGTCGAGAGATCGACCTCGATGTCCGAGGAGGCGCCGAAGCCGGAGGAGGCGGCGACGCTGATGTCCTCGGCCGAGGCGACGCCCGACAGCGCGTCGCGGACGTCCGCCTGCACGGCCTCCTGGTCGGCCGACTCATCGGTGGTGACGGAGTAGCGGATCGAGGTGCCGCCGCCTCCTCCCCCGCCGAACGCGCTCTGCAGACCGCCGGAGGAGCCGACGGTGAGCTGGACGGTCTCGACGCCGTCGACGCCGAGGATCGCCGTGCTCGCCTGCTGCGCCGTCGCGTCCTGCGCGTCGAGGCTCTGGCCGACGGGGACCGTCTGGGTGACGGTGAAGGTGTCCTGCCCGCTGGAGCCGAGGAAGTTCGTCTTCATCAGCGGGTACAGCGCACCGGTCCCGACGAGCACGAGCAGCGCCAGGAGGACGGTGACGACCGAGTGCTTCAGCGTCCAGTGGATGATCGGGCCGTAGACCGACTGCAGCCCGCGCGCCCGGCGGGGAGCGGCGTGGGCGCCGTGGTGCGGGGCCTCCTCGACCGGCGCGGCGGTGTCGGCCGGGACGCCCGAGGCGGGTGCCCCTCCGGCCGCCGCGCGCTCCTCCGCGAGCGCCGCCTGCGCGGCCTGGCGCACCGCCGGCCGCTTCGAGGGGCGGAGGAACCAGTAGGCGAGCACCGGCACGATCGTCAGCGCCACCACGAGGGAGGCGAGCAGGGCGATCGACACGGTCAGCGCGAAGGGCCGGAACAGCTCGCCCGTGGTGCCGCCGACGAACGAGATCGGCAGGAACACCGCGACCGTGGTGATCGTGGAGGCGGTGATCGCGCCGGCGACCTCGCGGACAGCGACCGCGATGGTCCGGGCCCGGTCCTCGCCCGCGTCGAGGTGCCGCTTGATGTTCTCGATCACGACGATGGAGTCGTCGACCACACGCCCGATCGCGATGGTGAGCGCGCCGAGGGTCAGGATGTTGAGGGTGTAGCCGGCCGTCTGCAGGCCGATGAAGGTGATCAGCACCGAGGTCGGGATCGAGATGGCCGTGACCAGGGTCGAGCGCACCGACAGCAGGAACAGCAGGATCACCAGCACGGCGAAGACGAGGCCGAGCGCCCCCTCCTGCGCGAGCGACGCGATCGACTCCTGGATGTAGGGCGCCTGGTCGAAGACCGGGGTGAAGGCGGCGTTGTCGCCGATCGACTCCTCGAGGTCCGGGAGCAGCGCGGCCACGCCGGTCGACACGTCGACGGTGTTCGCGGCGGGGAGCTTGGTGATCGAGAGGGTCAGGGCGGGCTGGCCGTTGACGCGCGAGATCGAGGTGACGGGGGCGTCGGTGACGGCGACGGTCGCGACGGAGCCGAGGGTGGTGACCGTCGGCTCTGCGGTCACGGCCGCGCCTCCCGCCGCCGCTCCGGCGTCGGAGCCGCCGGCGGAAGCCCCGGCACCCGCGGAGGCACCCGCGCCCGCTGACGCACCGGCGCCGCCCGCACCCGCGGAGGCACCTGCGGACGGCAGCAGCGGCAGCGCCGCGATCGCGTCGGTCGAGTCGAGCTTGACGCCCGACTGCACCGAGAAGGTCGACCCGTCCTGGGTGATCTGTCCGCCCGCGACGAGCACGCCGTTCTGCTGCAGGGCCGAGCGGATGTCGCCGGTCGAGAGGCCGGCCGCGGCGAGCGCCGCGTCGTCCGGAGTGATCGTGACGCGCTGGGCGGTCTCGCCGACGAGCGCCGCCTCGCGCACGCCCTCGACCTTCTCCAGGTCCGGGATGACCGTGGTGCGCAGGCGCTCGGCCAGCGCGTCCGCGTCGCCGTCGCTCGACACGGCGAGCTGCAGCACCGGCAGGTCGTCGAGGGAGCCGGTGACCACCTGCGGGTCGACGCCGTCCGGGAGCGTGCTCTTGATCCGGTTGATCGCCTGCAGGATCTTCTGCTCGGCGGTGGCGAGATCGGTGCCGTAGGTGAAGGACGCCGAGATGAGGGAGGAGTCCGTTGAGGACGTCGCGCTGGTCGTCTCGAGCCCCGGCACCCCCTGGATGGCGGTCTCGATCGGCGTCGAGACGTCGTCGTTGACCACCTCCGGAGCGGCGCCCGGGTAGGACGTGACGACGGCGAGCTGCGGGAAGGAGATCGACGGCGCGAGCTCCTGCTTGAGCCCGGTCAGGGCGACTCCGCCGAAGACGGCGATGACGACGGTGACGAGCGCGATGAGCGCCCGGTTCTTCATGCTGAGGACCGCGAGGAGATGCACCCTCCGAGTCTTCCATCAGCCGACTGAGTGTTGGGAGGGACGCGGCGTTCCGGGGCGCGCGACGGGGCGACCCGCGCCACCGGCGGGCCCGGACGCCCTCAGCCCAGGCGGACCTCCGCCGTCGACGACCCGACGGGGAGGCTCACTGCAGCGCCCGCCCCGGCGCTCGAGAGCGCGAAGTCCCCGGCGAAGGCCCGGACGCCGACGCGCCCCTCGGCGTCCGTCCGGAGCACCGTCGGCTCGAGCCACCAGTCCCCGCGGATCCGCGAGCGCAGCGCCTCGTAGGCCGGCTTCGGGCTCCCGTCGCGGCGGAGGAACCCGCCCGGCGCTCCGAGCCAGGCTCCGGCGTCGTCGAAGCCCCAGTAGGTGATCGCCTCGACCGCCGGATGCGCGACCAGCGTCTCGTAGTGCCGCACCATCTCGTCCGCCTGCCGCGCCTCCCCCTCCGGAGTGGTCGGCCAGTGCTCGACCACGTGGTCGTTGAGGTCCTCGATCTCGGCGGGCATCAGCTCGCCCGAGACGAGGGTGGTCTCGGTCCAGTGCAGCGGCAGACCGAAGCGCGCGAACCTGTCACAGATCGCCGCGATCTGCTCCTCCCCGCGGAACCCCTGGTGCATGTGCGACTGCAGGCCGATCGCGTCGGGCCGGATCCCGGCCTCGAGCACGTCCTCGATCAGCCGCTCGTACTCGGGCCCGAGGTCGAAGTCGTTCAGCACGAGCACCGGTCCGGTGCCGAGGCTGCGCGCCTCCGAGAAGGCCAGCTCGACCATGCCGACGCGTCCCTTCTCGCGGGCGAGGCGGGTGACGGCGTTCGTCACGCCGTCCGGCTCGTTCGCGAAGCGCGGCATGATGACGACCTCGTTGATCGCGTCCCAGGTGTCGATCAGCCCGGCGAAGGCGCCCACCTCCCGGCGGATGCGCGCGCGGAGGAGCTGCTCGGCCTCGTCCAGCGGCAGCGCGTCGAGCCACTCCGGCTTCACGTAGTGCCAGACCAGCGGGTGCCCCTTCAGCCGGACGCCGTCCGCGGCGAGCGCGCGCGCCTCGGCGAGCACCTCCTCCGTCGCGGTGCGGCCGCGCTCCGGCTCGAAGCGGCCCCAGTAGACGGGGAGCGTCGCCGTGTCGAACAGGTCGAGCCAGAGCCGGCGCTCCTCGGCGCGCGCGGGGTCGGTGCTCGGAGGGGTGCAGCCGAAGGCGAAGGCGTGGCGGCGCTGCTCGACCGTCACGTCGGCGTGGGCGAGCGGAGCGCCGTCGGCACCGAGGACGGTGACGAGGGCGTCGGCGAGACGGGGGCTGAAGTCGGTCATGCGGGGCCTCTCAGGCGGGGTGGCGCTCGTCGAGCGCCGTGTACTCGGATCGGGTGAGCGGGAGGACCGCTCCGTGCTTGGTGTCCTCGGGCAGGTCGAACTCCTCCGCGAGCTCCCAGCGGCCCGAGGCCGGGTCGGTGCTCGTGTAGGCGCGGTAGCCGTAGGGGCGGAGGGCGTACTGGTCGACCCAGAGCGACCAGCGCTCCTCGCGGTGGTGCCGGAAGACCAGCGGCCCCTCGATGCTCGGGCCGAGCTCCTGCCCGATCCCCCGGGCGACGGTGGCGAAGTCGTCCGCGAGGAGGGAGGAGCCGACCTGCTGGAACACCTGCATCGTGTCGGGGGCGTCGTCGTGCTGCTTGGCGAAGCGGTGGACGGCCGTGCCCTCGATCAGCAGCGTCATGTCGATCACTCCGCCGGGAAGCCGCAGGTAGGTCTCGGGCTCGGCGAACGTGCGGAAGTCGCGCGTGCGGGAGAGCAGGATGCGGCTGTCGCCCGTCTCCCCGGTGGCGGGGTCGCCGTCCTCGGCCAGGCCGGAGGACCAGTGCACGAGGAAGTCGCCCGAGACCGGGTCGTAGACCGACTCCGGCGCCCAGGCCATGCCCGCGCCCTCGGGAGCGACGGCGACCGCGCGCGGCTCGGACCACTCGAGGAGGTCCGGGGAGTCCCAGACCACGAGGTCACGGCTCCCCCGGTGCCGGTAGTGGTCCCAGTCCGGGCCGTCGGGCCGCCAGACGCGGAGGTCGGTGGCGACGAGGTGGAAGCCCCGCGGCCCGCGGACGATGTGGGGGTCGCGGACGCCGCCCGTGCCGCCGGTCCACTCCAGCACCGGCCCGAGCGCGCGCCAGCGCAGCGGATCGTCGCCCCGGCTGAGCGAGAGGAAGATCTTCTCGCTGTGGCCGGTCCGGTCCTCCACGAAGTGGACCAGCAGGTAGCCGTACCCGTCGCTCATGAGAGAACGATCTCACACGCCCGGCGGGCACTCCACCTCAGACCACGTCGGCGAGGTACCCCGGGTCGGCTGCCGGGTGCCGCGCGACCTGCGCCCACGCCGTCGCGAGCGCCTCCACGGCCCGGTCGGTCGCCTCGGGCGAGTAGCCGATCGGGATGCGGAGGAAGCGCTCGAAGGCGCCGTCGATCCCGAAGCGCGGGCCCGCGGTGATCAGCAGGCCCGCCGTCCGGGCGGCGAGCGCGAGCTGCGAGCTCGCCGGCCGGCCCAGGCCCACCCAGGTGGAGAGGCCGCCCGAGACCCGCGGCACGCTCCACTCCGGGATCGCGCGCGCCAGGGCCGCTTCGAGGTGGTCGCGGCCCGCGCGCAGCTGCGAGCGCCGCAGCTCCAGCACGCCGTCCATCCGGCCGAGCATGTCCGCGACCAGGAGCTGCTCCAGGATCGGCGTGCCGAGGTCGCTCGCCGAGCGCGCCAGCGCCAGCTTGCGGATCACCGCCCGCTCGGCGCGGATCCAGCCGATCCGGATGCCGCCCCACAGCGTCTTGCCGACGGAGCCGATCGAGAGCACCGTCCCCTCGGGCCCGTAGGCGGCGAACGGCAGCGGCGTCATCCGCCGGTCGATGTCGAGCTCGGCCGTCGTCTCGTCGGCGATGATCAGGGTCCCCTGCCGGGCCGCGGCGGCGATCGCCCGCTCCCGCAGTTCGGGGGCCATGGAGCGGCCGGTCGGGTTGTGGAAGTCGGGCATCAGGTAGGCCAGGCTCGGGCTCGTGCCGCGCAGCGCGGCGATCAGGCCCTCTCCGTCCCAGCCGTCCGCCCCGTCGACGTTCACCGGCACGAGCCGCGCGCCTGCCAGCCGGAGGGCCTCGTAGGCGTGCGGGTAGGTCGGGGCCTCGATCAGCGCCCGGTCGCCCCGCGCGAGCAGGGTGCGGGCGACGAGCGCGATCGCGTGCTGCGCGCCGATGGTCACCATGATCTGGCCGGGCTCGGTGCGCAGACCCCGCGCGGTGTAGCGCTCGGCGATCGCGCGGCGCAGCACCGGCAGGCCGACGGTGTCGTAGGAGCCGGAGTCGAAGTGCTCGGGGGCCGCCTGCGCCGCGCGGGTGTACGCGTCGGCCAGCTCGGGGACGGCGGGCAGGGCCGCCTTGGTGAAGTCGAGGAAGTCCGGCGCGAGCGAGGGCACCGCGTGCACGGCCGCTCCCGGCAGGCGGGTGACGCTGCCGGAGCCGCGCACGCTGACGAGGTAGCCGCTGTCGCGCAGCTCGCGGTACGCGGCGGCCACGGTCGTGCGGCTGACGCCGAGGCGGGCCGAGAGCTCGCGCTCGGCGGGCAGGCGGCTGCCCGCGGGAATGCGGCCGTCGATCCCGAGGAGGCGGATCCGATCGGCCAGCGCGAGGTAGGCGGGCCGGGTGCCGCGCTGCTCGCGCCAGTCGCCGAGGAGGGTCTGCAGGGCGCGCGCGCCGAAGTGGACATCAGCCATGCGTCCAAGGTAGCCGGATTGGACCGCGCGAAGAAGGCCAATGTCGCGCTGTGATGAGTCCATGACGCTCACCGCTCCCGTCGCCGCCGCCGCTCCCCCAGCGGGCCAGTGGCGCCTCCGACCCGTGCCGCGCCTGCTGGTGGGCCTGATCCTCTACGGATTCGCCGACGCGATGATGATCCGCGCGGCGATCGGCGTGGACCCGTGGACCGTCTTCGCCCAGGGGGTCGCGCACCAGACCGGGCTCGGGATCGGACTGCTCACGAACGTGATCGGCCTGCTCGTCCTGCTGCTGTGGATCCCCCTCCGACAGCGGCCCGGTCTCGGCACCGTGCTGAACGTGCTCGTGGTCGGCACGATGATCGATGTCGGGCTGCGCGTGCTGGCGACGCCGGACGAGTGGTGGGCCCGCGGCCTGCTCTTCGCCGGAGGCCTCGTGCTTCTGGCGGTCGCGAGCGGGATCTACATCGGCGCCCACCTCGGTCCGGGGCCCCGCGACGGACTGATGCTGGGCCTGCACACCCGCACGGGCCTGCCGATCTGGGTGGCGCGCTCGGGCGTCGAGCTCGCGGTGCTGCTCATCGGCTGGGCCCTCGGCGGCGACGCCGGCCTCGGCACCCTCCTCTTCGCGGTGCTGATCGGGCCGCTCTGCTCGGTGACCCTGCCTCTGCTCGGGGTGCGGAGGCACTGACCCGCGTACGACGGAGGCCCCGCCTCCCGGACCGGTTCCGGGAGGCGGGGCCGTCGCGATCGGATCGGCTAGCGCTTGGCCGCGATCTCCGCACGCATCCGCGACGCCTCATCGGAGTCCTGGATCGAGGCGATCCCCTCGGTGATCGAGGTGCCCGACGCGGGGGCCTCGTGCTCGTCCGCTCCGAGCGTGGTCTCGTCGAAGGGCGAGCGCCCGCCGAGGACCTCGCGGACCTGCACCATGTCGATCTGCTTGGTCCAGGTGCCCACGAGAAGGGTGGCGACCGCGTTGCCGGTGAAGTTGGTGACCGCGCGGGCCTCGGACATGAAGCGGTCGATGCCGACGATCACGCCGACGCCGTTGACCAAGTCGGGGCGGAAGGACTGGAGGCCGCCGGCCAGCGTGGCCAGGCCCGCTCCGGTGACGCCCGCGGCGCCCTTCGAGGCGATCATCATGAAGAGGAGGAGGCCGATCTGCTCCGGGATCGACATCGGCGCTCCGGTGGCCGAGGCGATGAACAGCGACGCCATCGTGAGGTAGATCGCCGTGCCGTCGAGGTTGAAGGAGTAGCCGGTGGGCACGGTGATGCCGACGACGGGCTTGGAGACGCCGAGGTGCTCCATCTTCGCGATCAGGCGGGGCAGCGCCGCCTCCGAGGAGGAGGTGCCGACGATGAGCAGGTACTCGCGGGCCAGGTACTTCATCAGCGAGAAGATGCTGACGCCGGTCACCAGGCGCAGCAGCAGGCCGAGGACGACGACCACGAAGATCGCGCAGGTGATGTAGAAGCCGATCATCAGGGTGGCGAGAGCGACGACCGCTCCCCAGCCGGTCTTGCCGACGACCGCGGCGATGGCGCCGAACGCGCCGATCGGGGCGACCCAGAGCACCATCGAGAGGATGCGGAAGACCAGGACCTGGAGCTGCTTGATCGCTCCGAGGATCGGCTGGCCCTTGGCGCCCATCTTCTGCAGCGCGAAGCCGACGAGCAGCGCGACGAAGAGGGTCTGCAGGATGCTGCCGTCCACGAGCGAGGAGAACAGCGAGACGGGGATGATCCCGAGGACGAAGTCGCTGGTGCTCTCGGCCTTGAGGTCGCTGGTGTCGTAGGTGGCGCTCGAGATGTCGAGGCCCTCGCCCGGGTGCAGGATGTTGCCGACGACGAGGCCGATCGCCAGGGCGAAGGTCGACATCACGATGAAGTAGCCCAGCGCGAGTCCGCCGACCTTGCCGACCGTGGCGGCCTTCGCGATGGAGCCGATGCCGATGACGATGGTGCAGAAGATGATCGGCGCGATCATCATCTTGATCAGTCCGACGAAGGCCTTGCCGACGGGCTCGAGCGTCGCCGCGAAGGCGGGAGCGACGAGTCCGACCACGACGCCGGCGACCACGGCGATGATGACGGCGATGTAGAGCCAGTGGTTCCGGTCGATGCGCCGCCGGGTCTTCGGAGGGGTGACCGCGGGGATCAGCCGGTCGGACGGCGTCTGAGGCGTCTTCGCCATGGGGGTGTCCTTCTCTTCGTCGAGGTGAGGGGGTAGGACGATGGTGGCCCCGCCTCCGGAGCCCGGCACGGTTGCGTTCATACTGTTCACGGCGGGGCGCCCCGAGCGCTCGCTCACGAGGGAGTGGCATGGTCAGGACGCCGAGCGCACGCGGACCGCGCGGCAGCATCGCCGCGCGCCTGTTCGCCGTGCAGCTGCTGAGCATCCTGCTGATCGCCGCAGCGGCCGTCGCGGTGCTGGCCCTCGACGCGCGGAGCCGGGCGGGCGACGAGGCCGCCCAACGGAGCCTCGTCGTGGCGCGGACGGTGGCCGACAATCCGTTCGTCCTCGAGTCGACGGCCGGTGCGGATCCCTCCGCGAGCCTGCAGCCGTACGCCGAGGAGGTCATGCGGGACACCGGCGTCGACTTCCTCACGATCATGGCCCCCGACCGCACCCGGTACACCCACCGCGACCGCGACCGGATCGGCCTGCCGTTCCAGGGCACGATCGAGCCCGCGCTGGAGGGGCGGACCTTCACCGAGACGTACACCGGCACGCTCGGGCCCTCCGTCCGCGCCGTCGCGCCGATCGAGGACGCCGACGGCGCGGTCGTCGCGCTCGTGTCGGCGGGCGTCACGCTCTCGGCCGTGGACGCCTCCTTCGCCGCCCGCGTGCAGGTCGTCGCGTGGGGCGCGCTCGGTGCGGTCGCGCTCGGCGCGCTCGGCTCGTGGCTCCTCGCCCGCTACCTGCGGCGGGTCACGGGCGGGCGGGGCCCGGAGCAGATGAGCCAGGTCTTCGCCTACTACGAGTCCGTCCTGCACTCGGTGCGGGAGGGGCTGCTGCTGGTCGACGACCGCGGCCGACTGGTGCTCGCCAACGACCACGCGCTGGAGCTGCTCGGGCTCGAGGGCGTGCGGACGCCGGTGCCGGTCGCCGAGCTCGACCTCCCCGTCGCCCTGCGCGAGCTGCTGCAGGACGACGAGCCCGTCTCGGACCGCCTGGTCGTGGCCCGCGAGCGGATCCTCGTGGTGAACGAGCGGCCCGCCGCCTCCCCCGGCGCCCGCCCCCTGGGCACGGTCGTCACGCTCCGCGACCGCACCGAGCTGCAGCGGGTGAGCGGCGAGCTGGAGTCACTGCGCACCCTCTCGGACGCGCTGCGCTCGCAGACCCACGAGTTCTCGAACCGCCTGCACACCATCGCGTCGCTGATCGAGCTCGGCCGGCCCGACGAGGCGCTCGCGTTCGCCGCCGGCGAGCTGAACCTCAGCCAGCGCCTGGCCGACCGGGTCCTCGGCTCCGTGCAGGAGCCGGTGATCGCCGCCCTGCTGCTGGGCAAGGCCGCGCAGGCCCGCGAGCGCGGCGTCGAGCTGCACTTCGAGACGCACCTCGAGCCCGGCACGCAGGGGCTGGAGCCCGGGGACCTCGTGACGGTGCTGGGCAATCTGATCGACAACGCCCTCGACGCGGCCGCCTCGTCCGCTCCGGACCGCGAGCCGTGGGTGGAGGTCTACCTCGGCCTCGCGGAGGGCGAGCTGGTGGTGCAGGTGTCGGACAGCGGCCCCGGAGTCGCGAGCGCCGCCGACGTCTTCGCGCGCGGCTACTCGACGAAGGAGTCGGACGGCTTCGGCCGCGGCATCGGCCTGGCGCTGGTGCAGCAGGTGGTGGAGCGCCTCGGCGGCTCGATCGAGGTCTCGCGCCACGTCGGCGCGGTGTTCACGGTGCAGCTGCCGCTGCCCGCGCGGGTGGCGTCGTGATCCGGGTGCTCGTCGTCGAGGACGAGCCGCTGACCGCGAGCGCCCACGCCGACTACGTTCGACGGGTCGACGGCTTCGAGGTGGCCGCGGTCGCCGGCAGCGGGGCGGAGGCGATCCGGGCCCTGCGCGCGGACCCGGGCATCGCGCTGATCCTGCTCGACATGAACCTGCCTGACATGGGCGGCCTCGACCTCTGCCGGGCCGTCCGGGCGGCGGGCCTGGACGTCGACGTCATCGCGATCACCGCCGTCCGCGACGCCGCGAACGTGCGCGCCTCCGTCGCCGCCGGCATCGTGCAGTACCTGATCAAGCCGTTCGTCTTCAGCGCGTTCGCCGCCAAGCTCGCCAGCTACCGGTCGTACCGCGAGCGGATGCACGGCGCCGACGTCGCCAGCCAGCACGAGGTGGACGGGGCGTTCGCGGCGCTCCGCACCTCCAACGCCCCGGGTCTGGCGAAGGGGCTCTCGGCGCAGACCCTCGAGGCCGTCACCGCGCTGCTGGGCCCCGTCGGCCTCTCGGCGGCCGAGCTCGCCACCCGCCTCGATATCTCGCGGGTGACCGCTCGCCGCTATCTCGAGCACCTCGCCGACTCCGGAGTCGCGGACCGCGCGCCCCGCTACGGCTCCGCCGGCCGCCCGGAGCTGGAGTACCGCCGCCGCTGAGCGCGCGTCAGGCGGCCCGCAGTGCGGCGGCGATCTCCTCCTCGATCAGGTCGTGGTTGATCGCCGCGCCCACGCGCAGCCCGTCGGCGGACGAGGCGACGACCTGCGCCATCGGCTCGACCAGCGAGCCCGCGGCGAAGACTCCGGCGACGCCGGCCCGGCCCATCGGATCGACGGCGAGGTGCCGCGCGACTCCCGACGGGTGGTCGGCGAGCTCGAGGCCGAGCCCCTCGGGGAGCCGCCCCTCGACCCGCGGGCCGACGACGAGCGCATCGAGCTCGTGCCGCCGACCGTCGATCACCACGCCGACCAGGCGGTCGTCCTCGACGAGGACCCTCTCGACGCGGCCGGGCACCAGAGCGATCCCGCGGGCGGCCAGCGCCGCCGCCTCGTCGCCGGCGGGCGCGGGTGCGCCGTGGAGCAGGATCGACGTCCGGTCGCTGAGCTGCCGGAACATCTGCGCCTGGTGCCCGGCGAACGAGCTGCCGAGCACGCCGATCCGCCGGCCGCGCACCTCGAAGCCGTGGCAGTAGGGGCAGTGCAGGACGTCCCGTCCCCAGCGGGCGCCGAGCCCGGGGATCTCCGGCAGCAGGTCGCGGACGCCGGTCGCGAGCAGGAGGCGGCGCGCGCGGAGGACCGTGCCGTCGGCGAGGGTCGCGGTCACGCCCTCGGCACCCGCGGAGGCGCGGACCGCCTCGCCCTCGACCACCCGGGCACCGTAGCCCTCGGCCTCGGCGCGCGCCAGGCGCACCAGCTCCGTGGGCGGGACGCCGTCGCGGGTCAGCACGTTGTGGGCACCGGGCGAGGGTGCGTTGCGTGGAGGTCCGCCGTCGACGACGAGGACGTCGCGGAGACTGCGGCCGAGGGCGGTGGCAGCGGCGAGGCCGGCGAAGGAGGCGCCGAGGATCAGGACGTCGGCGGGGGCGGGGACGGAGAGGGCCTGATCGCCGCGCTGCGCGGCACGAGCCCGAGCCTGGCCTACCTGATGCCCGACTTCCACAACCCGACCG
>NZ_PSVU01000041.1:0-34257 GCF_002932515.1 Rathayibacter sp. AY1D5 | reverse complement strand
GTCGACGCCGGCGGCCAGAACGTCCACGTGGCGGCGCTCGCCGACGCCCTCGCGCGCCGCGGCCACCGCGTGGTCGTCTACACCCGCCGCGACGACCCCTCCCTGCCCCGGCGCGTGCCCTTCACCTCGGGAGTCGAGGTCGTGCACATCGACGCCGGGCCGCCGCGCCGGGTGTCCAAGGACGAGCTGCTGCCCTTCATGGGCGACTTCGCCGTCGACCTCGCCGAGGAGTGGCTGCAGGAGCGGCCGGACCTCGTGCACAGCCACTTCTGGATGTCCGGGGTCGCCGCGCTCGACGCCTCCGAGCGGGTGGAGCGAGCCACGGGTCGGCGCGTGCCCGTCCTCCACACCTTCCACGCGCTGGGCGTGGTCAAGCGCCGCCAGCAGGGCGCGCTCGACACCAGCCCCGAGGAGCGCGCCTGGCTCGAGCCCGGAGTGGGCCAGAAGGCCGACGGCGTCGTCGCCACCTGCTCGGACGAGGCCTTCGAGCTCAAGGGGCTCGGCGTGCCGACCTCGCGCATCTCGGTGGTGCCCTGCGGAGTCGACATCGACCGGTTCTCGGTCGAGGGCCCGGTCGCGCCCCGCAGAGAGCGCTCGCGGCTCATGACCATCGGACGCCTGGTGCCGCGCAAGGGCATGGGCATCGCGATCGAGGCGCTCGCGCACCTGGTCGCGGCCGGCCACGACGCCGAGCTCGTCGTGGTCGGGGGCTCCGGCTCCGGCGACGCGCTGACGGCGGACCCCGAGTACCAGCGGCTGCACGGCGTGGCCGAGAGCCTCGGCGTCGCGGACCGTGTCGACTTCGTCGGCCAGCTCTCGCAGACCGAGATGCCCGCGATGCTCCGCTCGGCCGACGTCGTGGTCTGCGCGCCCTGGTACGAGCCGTTCGGCATCACTCCGCTCGAGGCGATGGCCTGCGGCGTGCCGGTCGTCGCCTCCTCCGTGGGCGGCCTGATCGACACCGTGGTCGAGGACGTCACCGGGGTCCACGTGCCTCCGCGCGATCCGGTCGCCCTGGCCGCCGCCCTCGGCTCGCTGCTGGAGGACCCCGACCGCGCCCGCGCCTACGGGGCCGCCGGCCGCGAGCGCGTCGAGTCCCGCTACTCCTGGGACCGCGTCGCCGCCGACACCGAGCGCGCCTACGTCACGACGCTCGCCGGCCTCGGCGACGAGTCGCTCCTCACCGGCGCCACGAGCGCACCCTCATCCCCCACCACCCGGAAGGCGGCTCCGCGACGATGACCATCGACACCGCGACCATCGACACCGTTCTGGACACCCCGGCCGACGCCGCCCGGCGCCTCGTCGACGACCACGTGGCGCGCGCGCTCGACGCGGTCGCGCAGCTGGAGCGCCACTCCGACAGGATCGCCGCCTGGGGCGTCGAGCTCGCCGACCGCCTGCACTCCGGCGCGCGCCTGCTCGCCGCGGGCAACGGCGGCTCCGCGGCGGAGGCGCAGCACCTCACCGCCGAGCTCGTCGGCCGCTTCGACGGCGACCGCGTCCCCTTCTCCGCCATCTCGCTGCACGCCGAGACGTCGAGCCTGACCGCGATCGGCAACGACTACGGCTTCGACCACGTGTTCTCGCGCCAGGTCACCGCGCACGCCCGGGCGGGCGACGTCGTGGTCCTGCTCTCCACCAGCGGACGCAGCGCGAACCTCCTCCACGCCGCGGAGGCCGCCCGTGCGGCGGGCGCCCGGTCGTGGGCGCTGACCGGCGAGGGGCCGAACCCGCTCACCGAGCTCTGCGACGAGGCGATCGCCCTCGAGGGCCACGGCTCCAACGTGCAGGAGGCGCAGCTGGTGCTCGTGCACGCGCTCTGCCGGGCCTTCGAGCACCGGATCCGCGCGCGGACGGCGGCCGCCTCGTGAGCCGCCTGCGCCTCGTCGTCGTCGGCGACGTGATGCTCGACGTCGACCTCTCCGGACCCGCCGAGCGGCTCAGCCCGGACGCCCCCGTCCCCGTGGTCGACGTGTCGGCCCGCAGCGCCCGCGCCGGCGGTGCCGGGCTGGTCGCCCGGATGCTCGCCCGCGACGGGCACGAGGTGACGCTGGTGACCGCGCTCGCCGAGGACTCGGATCCGGACGTGGCGGAGCTGCGCGCCGAGCTGTCCGGCGTCCGCCTGGTCGCCGGGCCCTCGGGAGCGCCGACGCCGGTGAAGACCCGCGTCGCCGCCTCCGGCCAGGCCGTCGTGCGGATCGACCGCGGCTGCGAGACGCCGCCCGTCCCCGGCGTCACCGACGCGATGCTCGCCGCCCTCGCCGACGCCGACGCCGTGATCGTCGCCGACTACGGCCGCCGCCTGACCGAGGAGCCGTCGCTCCGCACGGCGCTCGACGCGCTCACCGTGCCGCTGGTGTGGGATCCGCACCCGCGGGGCTCGCAGCCGGTCGCCGCCACCTCCCTCGCCACCCCGAACCTGGCCGAGGCCACCGCCTTCTCGGGAGCCGTCGGCCGCGGAGTGACGCGCGCCGAGTCCGCCGCGACCACCCTCCTCGAGCGCTGGGGCTGCGGTGCGGTCACCGTGACGATGGGATCCTCCGGCGCCCTGCTGCGCTCCCGCGGCGCCGGCGTCCCGGTCGTCGCACCGGCCGTCGCCGTGCCGCCCACCGACCCGTGCGGCGCGGGCGACCGGTTCGCCGCCTCCGCCGCGGTCGCCCTCGCCGAGGGCGCGAGCACCTCGGAGGCGGTGCAGGCGGCGGTCGCCGCGGCCGGCGCCTACCTCCTCGCGGGAGGGGTCGCCTCACTGTCCGCTCCCGCCGACCCCGCACCCCTCCACGGCGGCGGGGTGGACGCCCTGCGCGTCGCCGAGTCCGTCCGCGCGGCAGGAGGAACGGTGGTCGCGACGGGCGGCTGCTTCGACCTGCTCCACGCCGGCCACGCCCGCACCCTCTCCGCAGCACGCGCTCTCGGCGACTGCCTGATCGTCTGCCTCAACTCGGACGACTCCGTCCGGCGCCTCAAGGGCGCGGCACGGCCGATCATCCCCGAGGACGACCGCGTCGACCTGCTGCTCGCGCTCGAGTGCGTCGACGCCGTGCTGGTCTTCGGCGAGGACACGCCGGACGAGGCGCTGCGCCGCATCCGCCCCGACGTCTGGGTGAAGGGCGGCGACTACTCCGCCGAGTCCCTCCCCGAGACGGCGACGGTGGCGAAGTGGGGCGGCCGGGTCCTGACCGTGCCGTACCACCCGGGCCGCTCGACCACCCATCTCGCCGCCGCGCTCGCGCGCGTCGGCTGACCCGCGGCCCACGAGGCCCGCAGACCACCCCCGGAAGGAAACCATGAGCACCACTCCCACCCCCATCGGCCGCGTCCTGATCACCGGAGGAGCCTCCGGGCTCGGTGCGGCCGTCGCCGCCGCGGTCGCCGCCGCCGGCGGCACCCCGATCGTGCTCGACCGCGACGTCTCGTCGGTGAAGGAGGGCGTCGCCGCCTACCAGGTCGACGTCGCGAAGACCCGCGAGGCCGAGAAGGCGGTCGTCGAGATCGCCCGCGAGCACGGCGGGCTCGACGCCGTCGTGACCGCGGCCGGCATCGACCGCTGCGGCCGCCTCGTGGACGTGGAGCCGGAGGAGTGGGAGCGCGTCATCTCCGTCAACCTCCTCGGCACCGCGGCCGTCGTCCGGGCGGCCCTGCCCTTCCTCACCGAGACCCACGGCCGCGTCGTCACCGTCGCCTCCTCGCTCGCGATCAAGGCCGTCTCGGACGCGACCGCGTACTGCGCCTCGAAGTTCGGCGTGCTCGGCTTCACCCGCGCGCTCGCGGCCGAGACCAAGGGCGAGATCGGCGTGACCACGCTGATCCCGTCGGGCATGAAGACGCGCTTCTTCGACGACCGCGACGAGCAGTACAAGCCGGGTCCGGACGCGCTGCTGAACGATCCGGAGAACGTGGCGAACGCCGTCATGTTCGTCCTCGGCCAGCCGCGCGGCTGCGAGGTCCGCGAGCTCGTCATCACGCACGAGGAGGAGCCGTCCTGGCCGTGATCCGCTGATCCGGGCGCGCCCCGGATCCCCCTCCGCGAGACGCCGCCTCGGTCCGCACGCCCCGGCGCGTCGCGTACCGAGGTGGCGTCTCGCGGTTCAGCGGGTGGAGGCGAGCACCCCGCGGACGTCCTCGAGCACCGCCTCGACGCGCACATCGCCGACGAACGTGACGTCGTGCTCGCAGCGCGGAGCGGTCCAGCCGACCTGCGTGGCGTCGCGCCCGCAGACCGGGCAGTGCGTGGTCCAGCTCAGCTGCACCCGATGGCGCTGCCGCCCGAGGGCCGCGGCGTTGATCGCGTTGCCCACCCAGAAGACCCCGACCGTCGGAGCGCCGACCGCGGCGGCGAGATGGCGTGGTCCGGAGTCGTTGCCGAGCACGAGGTCGGCGAGCGAGAGCAGCGGAGCGAGGTCCGGGAGGTCCACGACGCCCGCCCAGGAGACCGCTCCCGGCGCTCCGGCGACGATCTCGTCGGCGGCGGGCACGTCCGAGGCGTCGCCCACCACCAGCACGCGCGCGCCGTCCGCCAGCAGCTCCGTCGCCACGGCGGCGAAGGAGGCGGCGGGCCAGCGGCGGCGGGGATCGGTCGCGCCGGGGTGGATCAGCACCAGCGGGCCGCCCGCGGGCAGCGCGGCGGCGAGGCGGTCCCGCCGCTCCGGATCCACGGCGAGCGCCGGCTCGAGGCGGGTCGCGGGCGCTCCGGCCAGCCCGACGATCTCGAGCGCCCGCAGCATCTCGTGCTGGTAGTAGACGTAGGGGATCGTGCGCTCGAGCTCCGCGGCGTCGTCGGTGCGCGACCCGATCGTGTGGCGCGCGCCGAGGCGCTGGAGGAACGGGTTGGAGTAGCGCCCGCCGCCGTGCAGCTGCACGGCCAGGTCGAAGCGGCGCGCGCGCATCCGCTCGGTGAAGTCCTCGACGACCCGGGGGTCCTCCCCCTCTCCGTCGCGGACGCCCTGCGCCACCGGCAGGATCTCGACGTCGGCGATCGGCGACTCGACGCCCGTCAGCAGGACCCGGTGCGCGGGCGTCCCGAGCAGGGTGATCTCGGCTCCCGGGTAGGCGGCCGCGAGGGCGTCGACGGCGGGCAGCGCGAACAGCAGGTCGCCGAGTCCGCCGCCGCGCAGGACGGCGATCCTCTCGACTCCGGCGAAGGGCTCTCGGAGGGGGGCGATGGCGACCACGACGGGTTCCTCTCAGGTGCGGAGGGCGCGCGGGCGCCGCTCCGGGGACGGTGCACTCCTCCACTTCCCCGCCGGGACCGATCCGAAACCGGATCGGGGGCGAGCCCGTCGCCGATCCGGGGGTGGATTCCCGAGGCGGCGTGTCTAGGCGCGCACCACCCGGGTACCGGACAGATGCGTCCGCCACTCCGCGGGCGCCCCCGACCGAGAGGTGACCGTGACCATCGACATCACGACCCCCGCCACGACCGCCGCCGACGCCGTCCGCCGCGCGCGGACCGCGTTCCCCGCGTGGGCCGCCACCGCGCCCGCCGAGCGCGGCGCCCTGCTCCGTGCCGCCGCCCACCGCGTGGCCGAGCGCGAGCAGGAGCTCGCCGACCTCAACACGCAGGAGACGGGCAAGCCCGCCGGCGACGCGCTGGGCGGCGTGCGCGCCGGTGTCGACACGCTGCTCCAGTACGCCGAGCTCGGCCCGCTGCACCGCGGGAGGAGCCTGCGCGGAGGGGCTCTCAACGTCGATCTGGCCCTGCCGCACCCGCGCGGTGTCGTGCTCGCCCTCACTCCGTGGAACGACCCGGTCGCCGTCGCTGCGGGCCTCCTGGGCGCCGCGATCGTCTCCGGTGACGTCGTCGTGCACAAGCCGAGCGAGCGCAGTCCGGGCACGGGCGCCCTCTTCACGAGCATCCTCGCCGAGGCGCTGCCCGAGGGCGTGCTGACCCTGGTCGAGGGCGACGGGGCGGTCGGCGACGAGCTGGCGCGCACCGAGGGCGTCGACGTCCTCGCCCACGTCGGCTCGACCGCCACCGGCCGCGCGCTCGCCCGGGTCGCCGCCCTCACCGGCAGGCACGTGATCCTCGAGAACGGCGGCAACGACGCGCTCGTCGTCGACCGCGACGTCGACCCGGTCTGGGCCGCCGAGCAGGCCGCGCTGGGCGCCTTCGCCAACGCCGGCCAGATCTGCACCTCCGTCGAGCGGATCTACGTGCACCGCGACATCGCCGAGGCGTTCACGGCGGCGCTGGTCGCCGAGGCCGACCGCTGGAGCGCGGGCCCGCTCCCCCGCCTCGTCGACGCCCGCATGCGCGACGCCGTCCACGAGCACGTCACGGAGGCGCTCGGCAGCGGCGCGCGCGCCCTCACCGGCGGCACTCCCGGGGACGGCACCTTCTACCCCGCGACCGTCCTGGCCGACTGCACCGAGTCGATGCTGGTGATGACGGAGGAGACCTTCGGGCCCGTCGCGCCGATCCGCGTCGTCGACTCCTTCGACGAGGGCCTGGACCTGGCCGCCGCGAGCCCCTACGGTCTGGCCGCCTCGATCCTCACCGCCGACATGGAGCACGCCCATCGGGCCGCGGCGACGCTGCCGGTGGGCACCGTCAAGGTCAACGGCGTCTTCGGAGGAGCCCCGGGCGGCAGCGCCCAGCCCCGCGGAGCGTCCGGCTCCGGCTTCGGCTACGGCCCGGAGCTGCTCGACGAGATGACCACGACCACGGTCGTGCACTTCGGCCTGCCCGTTCTGCCGGGAGGCGCGCGATGAGCCTCGAGGGCTCGGCGCTCCAGCGGGCGAGCGCCCTCCTGGCGCACGTCCACGAGCGCCCGCCGGTCGTCGCCGTGATCGGGGACCTCATCCTCGACTCCTGGTGGCTCGGCGAGGCGGAGCGCGTCACGCGGGAGGCGCCCGCGCCGGTCCTGCGGCTCGAGGACGTCGTCGACGTCGCGGGCGGGGCCGCCAACACCGCCGCCAACCTGCGCGCGCTGGGCGCCGTCGTCCGCACGGTCGGCGTGGCCGGACGCGACTCCGAGGGCGACCGGCTCGTGCGCGCCCTCGAGCGGGCCGGCCTGGACACCTCCCGGGTCGTCCGCACCGGCGCTGCGACGACGATCAAGACCCGCGTGGTCGGCGGCGACAGCGTGATGCTGCGCGTCGACTCCGGCCCGCACCACCCGGCCGACGACGAGCTGGCCCTGCTCGCCGGTGCCGCCGCCGAGGCCGCCGCGGGCGCCGACGCCGTCCTGGTCTGCGACTACGGCTCGGGGATCCTCCGCGAGGCCGTCGAACGCCTGCTCGCCGTCGGGCGCCCCGGCCTCCTCGTGATCGACGCGCACGAGCTCGCCGACTGGGCCTTCGCCCGGCCGGACCTCGTCACCCCGAACGCCAAGGAGGCGGAGCGGCTGCTCGGCGGCTCCCTCGGGCGCGGGACGGAGCGGGCCGCCGCCGTGCGCGACGCGGCGGACGACCTGCGCGCCCGCTCGGGCGCCCGGCACGTCGTGGTCACCCTCGACCGGGACGGCTCCACCGCCCTCGACGCCGACGGCACGGTCAGCCGCACCTTCGCTCAGCCCGCGGAGGAGAAGCAGGCGTCCGGCGCCGGCGACACCTTCGCCGCGACCGCCACCCTCGCCCTCGCCGCCGGCCGCTCCCTGGCCACCGCCGTCGATCTGGCGCAGGCCGCCGCCGACGTGGTCGTGCAGCGCCCCGGCACCTCCGTCTGCTCGGGCGACGACCTGCTCGCCTCCCTCGCCGCTCCCGGCGCCGTCGTGCTCGGCGAGGACGCCCTCGTCGAGGTCCTCGCGGAGCAGGCGCGCCGCGGTCGCCGCGTGGTCTTCACCAACGGCTGCTTCGACGTCCTGCACCGCGGCCACACGGCGTATCTCCGCCAGGCCCGCGAGCTCGGCGACGTGCTCGTGGTCGCGGTGAACGACGACGACTCCGTCCGGCGGCTGAAGGGCGAGGGACGGCCGATCAACCCGGAGGGCGACCGCGCGGGCGTGATCGCCGAGCTGGGCTGCGTCGACTACGTGACGCTCTTCGGCGGAGACACCCCCATCCCGCTGCTCGAGCGCGTGCAGCCCGACGTCTACGTGAAGGGCGGGGACTACAACCCCGACATGCTCGCGGAGGCGGCCGTCGTCCGCTCCTACGGGGGCGTCGTCACCACGGTCGGCTACGTCTCGGAGCACTCCACGACCGAGATGGTCCAGCGCATCCGATCGGCCGCGCCGTGACCAGCCGCCGGTGGTCCGGGCGCTGGGGGGTCCCCGAGGCTCCCCGGCAGCCGCTGATCGACGTGCTGGTGCCGACGGTCGGCCGCCGTGCCGAGCTCGCCGCCACGCTCGCCGGACTCGCCGCCCAGGACGACCCGCCCTTCCGCGTGATCGTCAGCGACCAGTCCGACGACGCGGTCGCCGAGAGCGACCCGACGATCCTCGCGATGCTGCGCGTGCTGGAGGCGCAGGGCCGGGCTCCGGTGGTGCGCCGGCACCTGCCCCGGCGCGGGCTCGCGGAGCAGAGGCACTACCTCCTCTCCCTCGCCACCGCCCCGGCCGTCCTCTTCCTCGACGACGACGTATGGCTCGAGCCGGGCACGCTCTCGCGGCTGCACGAGGCCCTCGAGCGCCTCGACTGCGGCTTCGTCGGCTCCGCGGTGCAGGGCCTGTCCTACCTCGAGGACGTGCGCCCGCACGAGACCGAGTCGTTCGAGACCTGGGAGGAGCGCGTGGAGCCCGAGCGGGTGCGGCGCGGAACCCCGGAGTTCGAGCGCTGGCCGCTGCACAACGCGGCCAATCTCACGCACGTCGCCGCCCGCCTCGACGTCCCGGAGGGCGCCTGGCGCGCGTACCGGGTCGCCTGGCTGGGCGCGTGCGTCCTCTACTGCCGCGACGCCCTCCTGGCCGTCGGCGGCTTCGACTTCTGGGAGCAGCTGCCCCCGGAGCACAGCGGTGAGGACGTCGCCGCGCAGTGGCGCGTCATGGAGCGCTTCGGCGGCGCGGGCCTCGTGCCCAGCGGCGCCGTGCACCTCGAGACGCCCACGACGGTCACCGACCGGCGCGTCGACGCCTTCGACCGGCTCTTCGCCGAAGAGCACTCGTAACACTCAGCAAGGCGACGAAAGGACAGCACGATGGACGCACCCAACCCGATCCAGATCCAGAAGTACCTCTCGGGCATCGACTACCCCGCCTCGAAGGACACGATCGTCGAGACCGCGGAGAAGGAGGGCGCGGACGGCGACGTCCTCGAGGCCCTCCGTGCGATCCCGGACGGCGACTACGAGAAGCCCACCGACGTGAGCTCGGCCGTCTCGAAGGTCTGACCCCCTCCGCGGGACGCCGCTCCGGTGCACGGCACGCCGTGCCTGCCGCACCGGAGCGGCGTCCCGCGAGCGGCGATCGGCCGGCGCGGAGAGCCGGGGTCAGGCGGAGGCGTGCTCGCGCTCGCGCAGGACGCCTGACTCGAGCGCCTGGAAAGACAGCACCTTGTAGCCCTCGGACTCGAAGAAGATCGTCGCCCGGTCGGCCTCCACGCTCATCACGGTGCCGGCGCCCCACTCGCGGTGCTCCACCGACTCGTCGACGCTCAGAGGGGCGTCCACGGGCGCCTCGACTGTCTCGCCGCTCGCCTCGTGCCGCTCGCAGCCGTCGCAGTTGCCGCACCACTCGGCCGACTCCACGCCGAAGTAGTCCAGCAGGACTCGGCGGCGGCACTGGCTGGTCTCCGCGTAGGCGCGCATCATCGACAGGCGCGACTCCGCGATCCGCTCGCGGGAGGCCAGAGCCTCCTTCACCACGTGCACGGCCTCGTCGCCCGAGGCCTCGCGCGTGGCGCGCAGACCGGACCCGGTCTCCACCAGCCCCGCGTCCGCGAGATCGTTGACGATCCGGGCGATCGTGCGGGCCGGCTTCCCCAGCTCCTTCGCGAGAGCCGCGGAGTCGAGCCCCGGCTGCTCCGAGACGGCCGCCCAGATCACGCGCAGCGCGGCCTTGTCGACCGAGCGCTTGGCGAAGAAGCGGCGGAGACCGAGGTCCTCGGCGCGGTAGTGCAGCGCGCCCGTCGCCGGCTCGCCGTCGCGGCCCGCGCGGCCGATCTCCTGGTAGTACGCGTCGAGCGACTCGGTGGTCGTCGCGTGCAGCACGAAGCGGACGTCGGCCCGGTCGATGCCCATCCCGAAGGCCGAGGTCGCGACGACGACGTCGAGCTCGCCGGCGCGCCACTGCTCGTGCACGACCTTGCGCTCGGACACCTTGAGTCCGGCGTGGTACGCCGCGACCCGGCGCCCCTCCGCCGCGATGTCGGCGGCGTAGGCCTCCGTCTCCTTGCGGGTGGCGACGTAGACCAGGCCCGGAGCCGTCCAGCTGCGGGCCTCCTCGACCACGGCGGCGCGCTTCTCGTTCTCGCTCTCGTGGCGGTGCACCACCAGCCGGATCTCCGGACGGTCGACGCCGTGCACCTGGATCTCGGGGTCGGTCATCCGGAGGCGCTCGATGATCTCGTCGCGCACCGGCCCGGAGGCGGTGGCGGTCATCGCGAGCACCGGCGGGTCGCCGAGCTCGCCGCGCACATCGGCCAGGCGGAGGTAGTCGGGGCGGAAGTCGTGGCCCCAGGAGGAGACGCAGTGCGCCTCGTCGACGACCAGGAGCGACACTCCCGCGGCCGCCAGGCGCGCCACGTTCTCGGGCTTGGCGAGCTGCTCGGGCGCCAGGAGCACGTAGAGCGGGCCGCCCTCGTCGATCCGGTCCCAGGCGCGGGCGACGGCCGCGGCGCCCTGGGAGGAGTTGATCGCGACGGCGGGCGGGGCCGCCGGAGCCGCCTCGATCGCGGCGAGCTGGTCGGCCTGCAGGGCGACGAGCGGGGAGACGACCAGGACGACGCCGCCGCGCTCGGCTCCGGCGATCTGGTAGACCGCGGACTTGCCGCCGCCCGTCGCCAGCACCAGCAGCGTGTCGCGCCCGGAGGCCGCCGACTCGATCGCCTCGCGCTGACCGGGGAGCAGCGACGACCAGCCGAAGTCCGCCCGGGCGATGCGGCTGACGGAGTCGGTGCGGGAGGAGTTCATAGCTCGACGCTATGACCAGACGGCCCCGGAGGCAGTCCGCTTGACAGCGCCGGGGAGCACGGTGAAGGCGCGTCGCCCGGCCTCACGGCCCGCCTCTGCCCCCTCGCCTCCGCGCTGTCAACGTCCTGCGGAGGGGCCCGTCGCGTGCTGGGCTGGAGCCCCGACGAGAGGAGCCGACATGGCCGACCAGAACGTGAAGGAGGACCTTCCCGGATCCGGCGGCGACGCCGCCCCTAACACCGGCGGCGCGCAGACGGTGCTGCCCGGCGAGGACGCGGCCGACGCCTCCGCGGCGGGGGCCGCTCCCGGGGGCACCGCGATCGACCGCGGGGTCACGGACGCCGTGACCGACGGCGACAGCGGAGGGGACACCGTCTCCGGCGACGCCGACCTGCCGGACGAGACCGAGGGCGCGGTCGGCAGCGACCCGGCGAGCGCCGACTGACGTCCCGCTCGGACGCGTCCGGCCCGCCGGATCCGAGGATCCTTGCGGGCCGGAGGCGCTCGTCCCTCCGCGGAGGAGGGCCCGGGCTCAGCGCCGGACGACCACCGGGTTGAACAGCGTGCCGATGCCCTCGACGTCCACCGCGACGGTGTCCCCGTTCGCGATCGGCCCGACGCCGGCGGGCGTCCCGGTGAGGATCACGTCCCCGGGGAGCAGCGTGAAGATGCGCGAGACGTAGGCCACGATCTCGGGCACCCCGTGGATCATGTCGCCGGTGCTGCCCGACTGCTGCACGCGCCCGTTGACGCGCGTCTCGATCGCGCTCTCGTTCCAGACGAACTCGGTCTCGATGACCGGTCCGAGCGGGCAGAAGGTGTCGTAGCCCTTCGCCCGCGCCCACTGGCCGTCGGAGCGCTGGAGGTCGCGTGCGGTGACGTCGTTGGCGATCGTGTACCCGAAGACCACGTCCTCGTAGTCCTCCGCGCGGACGTTGCGGGCCACGGCGCCGATCACGATCGCCAGCTCGCCCTCGAACTCCACCTGCTGGCTGTCCTCGGGGAGGACGATCGCCTCGTCCGGGCCGATGACCGACGTGTTCGGCTTGAGGAACACCAGCGGCTCCGCCGGGGCGTCGCCGCCCATCTCGGCCGCGTGGTCGGCGTAGTTCTTCCCGATGCCGACGATCTTGGAGCGCGGGATCACCGGCGCGAGGAGCTTCGCCTCCGCGATCGGGATGCGCTCCCCCGTGGTGCCGAACCCGGCGAACATCGGGTCGCCGGCGAGCACGACCAGGTCGTCCTCGTCCACGATCCCGAAGTGGATCGCTCCCCCGTTGTCCCCGTCGCGCTGCGTGGCGAATCGTGCGATCTTCATGCGTCCAGCCTCGTCATCCATCCGTGCGTGTCCTCGCGGCGTCCGTACTGGATGCCGGTCAGCTCCTCGCGGAGCGACATCGTGAGCTCCCCGGCGGGCGCGCCCTCGCGGCCGACGGAGAAGCCCTCGCCCTTGAGCTCGGCGATCGGGGTGATCACGGCGGCGGTCCCGCAGGCGAACACCTCGACCACATCGCCGGAGGCCACTCCGTCGCGCCACTCGTCGATGCTCACGCGGCGCCGCTCGACGCGGTGGCCGCGGTCCTCGGCGAGCTGCAGGACGCTGTCGCGCGTGATGCCCTCGAGGATCGAGTCCGATTCCGGGGTGACCAGCGTGCCGTCCTTCTTCACCAGCACCACGTTCATGCCGCCGAGCTCCTCGATCCACTGCGACTCCTGCGAGTCGAGGAAGAGGACCTGCGCGCAGCCGTGGCTGTAGGCCTCCTGCTGCGGGAGGAGGGAGGAGGCGTAGTTGCCACCCGTCTTCGCCGCTCCCGTGCCGCCCTTGCCCGCCCGGGCGTAGGAGGTGGAGAGCCAGATCGACACAGGGGCGACCCCGCCCGAGAAGTAGGCGCCGGCGGGGCTGGCGATCACGTAGTAGCCGACGTCCTCGGCCGCGCGCACGCCGAGGAACGCCTCCTGCGCGAACATGAACGGGCGCAGGTAGAGGCTGGTCTCCGGCTCCGAGGGGACCCAGTCGCCGTCGACCGCGATCAGCTGCCGCAGCGACTCGACGAAGAGGTCCGTCGGGAGCTCCGGCAGCGCGAGGCGGCGGGCCGAGCGCTGCAGGCGGCGCGCGTTCGCCTCCGGGCGGAAGGTCCAGACGGAGCCGTCCTCGTGGCGGTAGGCCTTCATCCCCTCGAAGATCTCCTGCGCGTAGTGCAGGACGGCGGCGGCGGGGTCGAGCGCGAGCGGGCCGTAGGGCTCGACGCGGGCGCTGTGCCAGCCGTCCGTGCGGGTCCAGCGGAGGCCGACCATGTGGTCGGTGAAGTGCATGCCGAAGCCGGGGTTCGCGAGGATCCGGGCGCGCTCCTCGGCGGAGCGGGGCGCGGGGGCGGCGGTCACCTCGAAGGCGAGGTCGGCGGGGGCGGAGTCGGTGCTCATCGTGGTGGTGTCCTTCTGCGGGGGATCAGCGGAGGCGGGCGACGACGGAGTCGCCGATCGCGGCCGTGGAGCGCGGGGTGCCGTCGCGCGACTCGATGTCGGCGGTCACGGCCGCGGTGACGCGGGCGGCCTCGTCGCTCCGGCCGAGGTGGTCCAGCAGCATCGCGGCCGAGAGGATCGCGGCGGTCGGGTCGGCGAGCTGCCGTCCGGCGATGTCGGGCGCGGATCCGTGGACCGGCTCGAACATGCTGGGGAACGCGCCGTCGGGGTTGATGTTGCCCGAGGCCGCGAGTCCGATGCCGCCGCTGATCGCGCCGGCCAGATCGGTCAGGATGTCGCCGAAGAGGTTGTCGGTGACGATGACGTCGAACCTAGCAGGGTCGGTCACGAGGAAGATCGTGGCGGCGTCCACGTGGAGGTAGTCGACGGCCACGTCCTCGAAGGCGGCCCCCACCTCGTCGACGATCCGCTTCCAGAGCGAGCCGGAGAAGACGAGGACGTTCGTCTTGTGGACGAGCGTCAGCCGGGAGCGGCGCGTGCGGGCGAGCTCGAACGCGTGGCGGACGACGCGCTCGACGCCGTAGGCGGTGTTGACCGACACCTCGTTGGCGACCTCGTGCGGGGTGCCCTGCCGGATCGAGCCGCCGGTGCCGACGTAGGGCCCCTCCGTGCCCTCGCGGACGACCACGAAGTCGACCTCGCCGGGAGCCGCGAGCGGCGAGGCGACGCCCGCGTAGAGACGGGTGGGCCGCAGGTTGACGTAGTGGTCGAGCTCGAAGCGCAGCCGCAGGAGCAGCCCGCGCTCGATGTTCGCGTCCCGGAGGCGCGGGTCGCCCGGTGCTCCGCCGACGGCGCCCAGGAGGATCGCGTCGTGCCCCGCGATCGCCGCGAGGTCCTCGTCGGTGAGGACGTCGCCGGTCTCGAGGTAGCGGGCGGCGCCGAGCGAGAAGGTGGTCGTCTCGAGCACCAGGTCGGAGTCGGCGGTGACGGCGTCGAGGACCTTGACGGCCTCGGCGGTCACCTCGGGCCCGATCCCGTCTCCGGGGATGACGGCGAGCTTCACGGTGCGGGGCATGGCGGTCCTCAGGCGTACGGGGTCGGAGTCCCCCCAGCGTACTCGCGGCCCGCCCGCGCCGCGGTCCGGGGCACGCGCCCCCGTCGGGCTGGCGAGGGCCGCCCGGGAGGCGCTGCGCGTCCCGGGCGGCCTCCCTCGGGAGGAGAGGAGGAGCGTCAGCTCCGGCGGAGGCGCCAGGCGCCGACCGCGGCGGCGGCCAGCACGAGGACGACGCCGAGCCAGGCCGACCAGCCGACGCCCGAGTCGAACGCCGCGCTCGCCGACGCGACGAGGCTCGCGGCGGAGTCGGCGGGCAGCTCGCCGGCGACCGAGACGGCGCCGCCGAGGGTCTCCCCGGCCCGCTGCGCCTGCGCGGCGTCGAGGCCCTCGGGCAGCACGACTCCCCCGCGGTACACGGCGGTGAGGACGGTGCCGAGCGTCGCAGTGCCGAGGACGGCACCGAGCTCGTAGGCGGTCTCGGAGACGGCGGAGGCCGCACCGGCCTTGTCGGCGGGCGCGTTGGCCAGGATCAGCTCGTTCGACACCGTCTCGGCCGCACCGATGCCCAGGCCGAGGAACGCGAAGGCGACGGCGACGGTGAGCGCGGACGCTCCTCCGGGCGCCCCGCTGCCGAGGGCCAGCAGGATGTACCCGACGGCCGAGACCAGCAGTCCGGCCGGGACGACGAGGCGCGGAGCGACGCGGCGCGCGATCGGCACCACGCCGAGCCCGGCCAGGATCATCACGGCGAGGCCCGGCACGAGCACGAGGCCCGCCTCCAGGGGCGAGAGCCCGACCACGAGCTGCAGGTGCTGCGAGAGGAAGAAGAGCCCGCCGACCAGCGCGGTGACGCTGAGGAGGTTGACCACGATCGCCGCACTGAACGAGCCGCGGCGGAAGAGCGAGAGATCGAGCATCGGCGAGGCCCGGCGCTGCTGGCGGCGGACGAACAGAACGCCCGAGACGACGCCCACGACGAGCGCCGCGACGCCGACCGCGTCGATCCCGTGCTCGGCGAAGGACTTCACCGCGTAGACGACCGGCGCCATGGTCGCCAGCGACAGCAGGATGCTGACCACGTCGACCGGGCCGGGCTGCGGGTCGCGCGACTCCGGCACCAGGATCGGCACCAGGACGACCAGCGGGAGCAGCACGGGCACCGCGAGCAGGAACACCGACCCCCAGGGGAAGTGCTCGAGCAGCACGCCGCCGACCAGCGGGCCGATGCCCGAGCCCACGGCGAAGCCGGTCGCCCAGATCGCGATCGCGAGGCGGCGCTGGTCGCGGTCGGGGAAGACGCTGCGCAGGAGCGAGAGCGTCGAGGGCATCAGCATCGCGCCGAAGAAGCCCAGTGCCGCGCGGGCGCCGATGAGCGCCGCGGCGGTAGGAGCGAACGCGGCCACGACCGAGACGGCGGCGAAGCCGACCGCGCCGACCAGCAGGAGGCGCCGCCGCCCGACCCTGTCGCCGAGGCTGCCCATCGCCACCAGCAGGCCCGCGAGCACCAGCGGGTAGGCGTCGACGATCCACAGCAGCTCGGTGCCGGAGGGCCCCAGATCCTCGGCGATCGAGGGGAGCGCGAAGTTCAGCACCGTGTTGTCGACCGAGACCAGCAGCACCGGGAGCATCAGCACCGCGAGCGCCACCCAGGCGCGTCGCCCGACCCGGTCGGCGGCGCCGGCGGTGTCGTGGGTGGAGACGGGAGCGGTGCGCGCGGACACGGGGACGACCTTTCAGAGGAGAACGGAGAGAGTATACCGTCCAGCCGGTACAGTCGCCACTGATCCGCCGTAGGATGGTCGCCGTGCCTCCTGCCCCCGCCCGCGACCGCGTCCTCGACGCGTTCGAGCAGCTCCTCATCGAGCAGGGCGAGCGCGCCGCGACCCTCGACGCCGTCGCCCGCGAGGCCGGAGTCTCCAAGGGCGGGCTGCTCTACCACTTCCCCTCGAAGGACGCCCTCGTCGACGGGCTCCTGCAGCGCCTCGACGCGCGGCGGGAGGCGGACGTCGCGCAGAGCCTCGCTGCTCCCGAGGGCGTGGTCGCCTACCTGCTGCGCACCTCCTTCGCCGCCGACTCGGCCTTCGACCGCACGATCCTCGCCGTGTCGCGCATCGCGCAAGGGCACGACGAGCGCGCCAGCGGGGGCCTCGCGCGGATCCACGACAGCTGGAACGAGGTGGTCGCCGACGCCGTGGGCGACCCGCTCGTCGCCCGGGCGATCGTCCTGATGAGCGACGGGCTCTACTACAACTCCGCCCTGCTCCCCACGGGCTCGCAGTCGCGCGGCGAGGCCGAGGACGTCCTCGCGGTCGTCCAGCGCCTCCTCGGGAGCTGAGCCGCGCCGCCCCGGCGGACCCGCTACAGCTCGACGACCCCGTCGATCAGGGTCACCGTCGCGCCGCCGATCCAGATCGCGCCGTCCGTGCTCTCGACGCGCACGCGCCCGGCTCGGCCCAACGCCGCCCCCTGAGCGGCCGTGTAGCGCTCGGGCAGCACGCCGCTGCCGATCAGCCACTGGGCGATCCCCGCGTTGAGGCTCCCCGTCACCGGGTCCTCGGACACACCGGCGTCGGGGATGAACGCCCGCACCTCGACCGCGCACTCGCCTCCCGCCGGATGCTCGCCCACGACGCCGACGGGGAGCCCGGCGAGGAGAGCCTGGTCCGGCCGCAGCGCGAGGACCTGCTCCGCCGACGCGAGCCGCACGGCCAGCCAGCCGGGACCGTTGTCGACCCACTCGTGGTAGAGGATCTCCGCGCGCGGGATCCGCAGAGCCGCAGCCACCCGCTCGAGCGTCGCCTCGTCGACCGGTCCGGTCCGCCGGCGGGGCGGGGCGGCGAAGGCGATGCCCTCCTCCGTCACCCTCAGCCGGACGAGACCCGCGGCGCACTCCTGCACGAGCTCCCCCGCCGCGCGGGCCGTCCCTCCGGCCGCGAGCCAGGCGTGCGCGCTCCCGAGGGTCGGGTGCCCGGCGAAGGGCAGCTCCCCGTCCGGCGTGAAGATCCGCAGCCGGTAGTCGGCCGCGGGGTCGCTCGGGCGGAGGAGGAAGGTCGTCTCGGAGAGGTTCGTCCAGCGCGCGAACTCCGCCATCGCGGCGTCGCCCACGCCGTCGCCGTCGACGACGACCGCCACCGGGTTGCCCCGGAACGGCGCGGCGCCGAAGACGTCGACCTGAGCGAACCGCCGCGTGCTCACTGCTCGGTGATGTCGATCTCCTGCATGAGGTCGGCGTCGATCGCGACGCGGACCTTCTCGAGCAGGCCGTCGGGGGCGGGGGAGTCGATGGTGATCACCGAGAGCGCCTTGCCGCCCGCCTCGGTGCGCGCGATCTGCATGCCCGCGATGTTGACCGCGGCGTCGCCGAACTCACGGCCGTAGACCGCGACGATCCCGGGGCGGTCGACGTAGCTCATGACGACGAGGTGCTTCGCGAGGGGGACCTCGACGTCGTAGCCGTTGATCGCCACGATCTTCTCGACCTGCTTGGTGCCGGTCAGCGTGCCCGAGACCGAGATCTGCGAGCCGTCCGAGAGCGCGCCGCGCAGCGTGATCACGTTGCGGTACTCGTCCGAGACCGGCTCCGTGATCAGGCGCACCTCGATGCCGCGCTGCTCCGCCAGCACCGGCGCGTTGACGTAGGACACCGTCTCCGAGACCACGTTGGTGAACACGCCCTTGAGAGCCGCCAGCTTGAGGACCTTCACGTCGTAGCCGGCGAGCTCACCGCGCACCTCGACGTCGATGGAGGTGACCGGCGAGTCCGCGAGGCCCGAGAAGACCTGGCCGAGCTTCTCGACCAGCGGGATGCCGGGGCGCACGTACTCGTCGATCACGCCGCCGGCGACGTTCACGGCGTCCGGCACGAGCTCGCCCGAGAGCGCGAGGCGCACCGAGCGGGCGACCGAGACGCCGGCCTTCTCCTGCGCCTCGTCGGTCGAGGCCCCGAGGTGCGGAGTGACGACCACGTTCTCGAGGGCGAGCAGCGGCGATCCGGTCGGCGGCTCCTTCACGAACACGTCGAGTCCGGCGCCGGCGATGGTCTTCGCGACGAGCGCGCGGTGCAGCGCGTCCTCGTCGATGAGGCCGCCGCGGGCCACGTTCACGATGAACGCCGACGGCTTCATCAGCGCCAGCTGATCGTCCGAGATCATGCCCGTCGTCTCGGGGGTCCTCGGCATATGGATCGTGATGAAGTCGCTCTCGGCCAGCAGCTCCTCCAGGGAGAGGAGCGTGACGCCGAGCTGCTGCGCGCGGGCGCTGGTCACGTAGGGGTCGTAGGCGACGACGTTCACACCGAAGGCCTGCAGGCGCGCGGTGATCAGCGCGCCGATGCGGCCGAGGCCGATGATGCCGACGGTCTTCTCGTAGAGCTCGACGCCCGTGTACTTCGAGCGCTTCCAGAGGCCCTGCGCGAGCGCGCTATGCGCGGCGGGGATGTGGCGGGCGAGGCTCAGGATGTGGCCGACGGTGAGCTCGGCGGCCGAGATGATGTTCGAGGTCGGCGCGTTCACGACCATGACGCCCGCGGCGGTCGCGGCGGTGATGTCGACGTTGTCCAGGCCCACACCGGCGCGGGCGATCACCTGGAGCGAGGGGGCCGCGGCGATCGCCTCCGCGTCGACCTGCGTCGCGGAGCGCACGAGGATCGCGTGCGCCGTGCCGAGGGCCTCGAGCAGCGCCGGGCGGTCGGTGCCGTCCACGGAGCGGATCTCGAAGTCGGGACCGAGCGCGTCCACGGTGGCGGGCGAGAGTTCTTCGGCGATCAGGACGACCGGCTTTGTCACGAGAGGCGCTTCCTTCGGAGAGGGGACGGAGCGGGCACCGAGGCGGGGGCGTCGGCAGCCCCCCGTCACTGTAGCGGAGGGGTGCGCGCGCCCCGCGCCGTGTGACGCCGCCGGTCAGCTCAGCGAGACCAGGCTCTCGACGCCGAGGACGAGCTGCACGTCGAGCGAGAGCGCCGCCGAGAGGCAGAGGGCCGCCGCGAGCAGTCCGACGCGCGCCGGGAGTCCCCGGCGGCGCCCGAGCAGGACGGCGGCGACGAAGCAGGCGACCGGCAGCACCAGGCCGAGCAGGAGCACCGCCCAGCCCGTCGGATTCAGGTCGGTGCCGAGGGAGGCCGCGTAGCTGCGCAGGCCGATCAGGTTGCCGACCGCCTCCCAGACGTCCCAGGCGAAGAAGAGCGCGAACACCACGGCGACGAGGACGGAGGCGGCCAGGCGCCGGCCGGGCCGGTCGCGCCGGCCGGTCCCGCCGAGGGTGGCCCGGGTCGAGTCGGTCATCAGGCCCCCTTGAGGAACGGCAGCGGAGCGAGGAGGACGAGTCCGGCGACCAGCCAGAGCACGCGGGTGCGCACCCGGGAGTCGCGGGTGGCGAGGAGCACCACGGCGAACCACACCGGCGGCGCCAGGACCGCCAGCCAGAGCCCGAGCGAGTAGAGGGCGCCGCCGAGCGCATCGCCCGCGAAGCCGGCCGCGGCGACCGGGGACTGCCGCGTCGCCGTGATCGCCCAGGCGATGGCGTACAGGAGGTAGAGGCCGGCCGCGATGCCCGCGGCGATCAGCAGAGCGGACGAGGATGCGGCCTCGTCGGCGGGGTCCTCGACCTCGGGGTCGTCGTCGTCCGAGCCGTCGTCCGCCGGGTCCGCCCCCGCGTCCGTGCGGGGCGTCCGGCGCACGCGCGCGGTCCCCGCGGCGAGCGTCGGGTCCGCGCCCTCACCCGCCCACTCCAGGGCCTCATCGTCGGCGTCGTCCTCCGGGCCGGCGTCCGGCCCGCGGTCCACCGGCGGGGTCGCCGCGTCGTCGTCCTCCGGGGAGCGGCCCGGTCCACCATCGATCACCGCAACACCCTAGCCGCGCGCACCTCGCAGGAGGCTCGGAGCCCGCCGCCGCCTCCCCGACACCCGGCGGACACCCCGCGTCCTCCCCCGGGGGCGAGGCTGAGCGGATGGACGACCGCCGCCGCCGCTTCGTCGCCCTCGGCGACTCCTTCACGGAGGGGGTCGGCGACCCGCACCCGCGCCTGCCGAACGGGGTGCGCGGCTGGGCCGACCGCGTCGCCGAGCGCCTGGCGAAGGCCGAGCCGGGCTGGGAGTACGCGAACCTCGCCGTCCGCTCGAAGCGCCTCGCCCAGATCACCGAGGACCAGCTCGCGCCCGCCCTCGCGCTCCGCCCCACGCTGATCACGCTGTACGCCGGCGGCAACGACATCCTCGACCTCGGCACCGACACCGTCGATCTGATCACCCGCTACGAGGCGCTCGTCGACGCGCTCGCGACCACCGGCGCCTCCCTCGTGCTCTTCACCGGCGTCGACATCCCGGGACTGCCCGCCCCGCGGATGTTCCTGCGCCGCAACCACCTCTACAACAGCGCCGTCCGCCGGATCGCCCGCGAGCGGGGCGCGATCCTCGTCGACTACTGGGCGATGCGGGAGTTCCACTCCCCCGTGCTCTGGTCGCCCGACCGGATGCACCTCTCCAAGCGCGGCCACCGCGTCCTGGCCGGCCGCGTGCTCGACGCGCTCGGCGTGCCGCACACGATCTCGACCGGGCCGTGGGACGCACCGGAGCCGCTCCGCCTCCGCGCGCGGCTGCGCGAGCAGCGCCGCTGGGCGGCCGACTGGGTCCTCCCCCTCGTCGGCCGCAAGCTGCGCCGGGTGACGCTCGGCGACCACCTCTCGCCCCGGTGGCCGGACCCCGTCCTCGTCCCGCCGAAGGGCGGTCTCCGCCGTCTCGTCCGCGAGCTCGAGCGGTAGTCGCGCCCCGGACGCGGAGGAGCCCCGGCCCGGCGAGGGGATCCCGGTAGACGGGTCCCTCGTCGGACCGGGGCTCCCCCGGTCGACGCGGTGCGACTAGCGCGCGACGCTGCCGTCGGTGTAGTCCTCGTCGGTCTGCTTCCAGGCGAAGAGCTTGCGCAGCTCGCGGCCGGTCTCCTCGATCGGGTGCTTCTCGCCCTTGGCGCGCAGCTCCTGGAACTCGGGTCCGCCCGCGTCCTGGTCGCCGATGAAGCGCTTCGCGAAGGCGCCGCTCTGGATGTCACCGAGGACGGCCTTCATGTTCTCCTTCACGCGCGGGTCGATGACGCGCGGGCCGGAGACGTAGTCGCCGTACTCGGCGGTGTCGGAGACGCTCCAGCGCTGCTTGGCGATGCCGCCCTCCCACATGAGGTCGACGATGAGCTTGAGCTCGTGCAGCACCTCGAAGTAGGCGATCTCGGGCTGGTAGCCGGCCTCGACGAGGGTCTCGAAGCCGTACTGGACGAGCTGCGAGGTGCCGCCGCAGAGCACGGCCTGCTCGCCGAACAGGTCGGTCTCGGTCTCCTCGGTGAAGGTGGTCTTGATGACGCCGGCGCGGGTGCCGCCGATGGCCTTCGCGTAGGACTTCGCGGTCTCCCAGGCGGTGCCGGTCGCGTCGTTCTCGACGGCGATGATGTCCGGGATGCCGCGGCCGGCGACGAACTCGCGGCGCACGGTGTGGCCGGGGGCCTTCGGCGCGATGAGGATGACGTCGACGCCCGCGGGCGCCTCGATGTAGCCGAAGCGGATGTTGAAGCCGTGCGCGAAGGCGAGGGTCTTGCCCTCGGTCAGCGCGGAGGCGATCTGCTCGCTGTAGATCGCGCGCTGGTGCTGGTCCGGCGCGAGGATCATGATCAGGTCGGCCCAGGCCGCGGCGTCGGCGACGCTCTTGACCTCGAAGCCGTCGTCCTCGGCCTTGGCGGTCGACTTCGACCCCTCCTTCAGCGCGATGACGACCTGGACGCCGGAGTCGCGGAGGTTCTGCGCGTGCGCGTGGCCCTGCGAGCCGTAGCCGACGATCGCGACCTTCTTGGACTGGATGATGGAGAGGTCGGCGTCGGCGTCGTAGATGAGCTCGGTCACGTGGTGAGTCCTTTTCTGTAGTGGAGAGTTCGCGGTCAGTTCTTGAAGACGCGCTCGGTGATCGACTTGGAGCCGCGCCCGATGGCGAGCAGGCCCGACTGCGCGATCTCCTTGATGCCGTAGGGCTCGATCACCCGCAGGAACGCGTTGGTCTTGCCGGTGTCGCCGGTGACCTCGATCACCAGGGCGTCCGTCGCGACGTCGACCACGCGGGCGCGGAAGAGCGTGACGGCCTCGAGCACCTGCGAGCGCGTGACGTTGTCGACGCGGACCTTGACGAGCAGGTGCTCGCGCTGGACCGACTGGTCGGTGTCGAGCTCGACGATCTTGATCACGTTGACGAGCTTGTTGAGCTGCTTCGTGACCTGCTCGAGCGGCAGGTCCTCGACGTCCACGGCGACCGTGATGCGCGAGAGCCCGGCCAGCTCGGTCGGACCGACCGCCAGCGACTCGATGTTGAAGCCGCGGCGGGCGAACAGCCCGGCGACACGGGTGAGCAGTCCCGGCTTGTCCTCGACGAGCAGGGAGAGAACGTGGTGCGTCATGCGGGTCTACTCCTCGTCGTCCCAGGTCGGGCTGTGGTCTCGGGCGTACTGGACGTAGCTGTTGGAGACGCCCTGCGGGACCATCGGCCAGACCATGGAGTCGCGGCTGACGACGAAGTCGATGACCACGGGCCGGTCGTTGGTGGCGATGGCGAGACGGATGGCGTCGTCGATCTCCTCCGGCTTCGTGACGCGGATGCCGAGCGCGCCGTAGGCGTCGGCGAGCTTCACGAAGTCGGGCACCCGGACGGTGTCGTGACCCGTGTTGAGGTCGGTGTTGGAGTAGCGGCCCTCGTAGAACAGGGTCTGCCACTGGCGCACCATGCCGAGCGAGGAGTTGTTGATCACCGCGACCTTGATCGGGATGTCGTTGATCGTGCAGGTGGCGAGCTCCTGATTGGTCATCTGGAAGCAGCCGTCGCCGTCGATCGCCCACACGGTGCGCTCGGGCTCGCCGACCTTGGCGCCCATCGCCGCGGGCACGGAGTAGCCCATGGTGCCGGCGCCGCCGGAGTTCAGCCACGAGTTGGGGCGCTCGTACTTGATGAACTGCGCCGCCCACATCTGGTGCTGGCCGACGCCGGAGGCGAAGACGCCCTCGGGGCCGGTGATCTCGCCGATGCGCTTGATGACGTACTGCGGCGAGAGCAGGCCGTCGTTCGGCTCGGTGTAGCCGAGCGGGAACTCCGTCTGCAGGCCCTTGAGGTAGCTCCACCACTCGGAGGTGTCGGCGCGACCGTCGGCGGAGGCCTTGGCGAACGCGTCGGTGAGGTCCGGGAGGACGTCCTTCAGGTCGCCCACGATCGGCACGTCGGCGGTGCGGATCTTGGAGATCTCGGCCGGGTCGATGTCGACGTGCACGACCCTGGCGTGGGGCGCGAAGAGCGCCGCCTTGCCGGTCACGCGGTCGTCGAAGCGCGAGCCCAGCGCGAGGATCAGGTCCGCCTCCTGCAGCGCGAGCACCGCGGGGACGGTGCCGTGCATGCCGGGCATGCCCAGGTGCTGCTCGTGCGAGTCCGGGAACGCTCCGCGCGCCATCAGCGTGGTCACCACGGGGGCGCCGCAGGCCTCGGCGAACGCCTTCAGCTCGACGGCCGCGCGGGCGCGGATGATGCCGCCGCCCACGTAGAGCACCGGCTTCCGCGACTCGACCAGCAGCTGGGCCGCGGCCTGGATCTGCTTGCCGTGGGCCTTCGTGACCGGACGGTAGCCGGGCAGGTCGATCTTCGGCGGCCAGAGGAACGGCGCCTGGTCCTGCTGCGCGTCCTTCGTGATGTCGACCAGCACGGGGCCGGGGCGGCCGGTGGTGGCGATCAGCGCGGCGGAGGCGAGGGCCGAGGGGATGTCCTCGGGGCGCGTCACGAGGATGGAGTGCTTCGTGATCGGCATCGTGATGCCGACGATGTCCGCCTCCTGGAACGCGTCGGTCCCCATGAGCGTCGAGAACACCTGGCCGGTGATCGCGAGCATCGGGACGGAGTCCATGTAGGCGTCCGCGATCGCGGTGACCAGGTTGGTCGCTCCGGGGCCCGAGGTCGCGATGCAGACGCCGAGCCTGCCGGTCGCCGAGGCGTAGCCCTCGGCGGCGTGGCCGGCGCCCTGCTCGTGGCGGACCAGGATGTGCCGGATCTTCGAGGAGTCCATCAGCGGGTCGTAGACCGGGAGGATCGCGCCGCCGGGCAGGCCGAAGACGTCCTCGATCCCGAGCATCTCGAGCGAGCGGACGACCGCCTGCGCTCCGGTGAGGACCTCGGCCGCGGGGGCGGCCCCGGGAGCGTGGGCGGGTCGGGGTGGCTGGGGCGTCGGTGCGGGCTGCACGGCGGACGGATCCGGAGTCATGCGGGTGTCGATTCCTTCAGGAGGTGGTGCGGCGGCGGGCAGAGCCGGAGGCGAGTGCCCGGGAACGCGAGTGCGCGGCCGGCCGGAGCGGGCCGGGTCACCCGGTGACGGCGCCCTCGGCTGCCGAGCGGACGAGCTTGGCGTACTTGGCGAGGACACCGCGGGTGTAGCGCGGAGGGAGAGGGGCCCAGCCTTCTCGGCGGGCGGCGAGCTCGGACTCGTCGACGAGTAGGTCGATCGAGCGAGCGGCGATGTCGACCCGAATCGGGTCTCCGTCGCGAACGAATGCGATGGGACCTGCGTCCACCGATTCGGGAGCTATGTGGCCGATGCACAGGCCGGTTGTGCCGCCTGAGAATCGTCCGTCCGTCAACAGTAGTACATCTTTTCCGAGCCCGGCCCCCTTGATGGCGGCGGTGATGGCGAGCATCTCGCGCATGCCGGGACCGCCCTTGGGACCCTCGTAGCGGATGACCACCACGTCGCCCTTCTCGATCCGGCCCTCGGTCAGAGCGTCCATCGCGGCGCGCTCGCGCTCGAACACGCGGGCCGGACCCTCGAAGACGGAGGCGTCGAAGCCGGCGGTCTTGACGACCGCGCCCTCGGGGGCGAGCGAGCCCTTGAGGATGGTGAGCCCGCCGGTCGCGTGGATCGGGTTGTCGAGGGTGCGGATGACCTCGCCGTCCAGCGGTGCGATGTCCATCGCGGCGAGGTTCTCGGCGACCGTCCTCCCGGTGACCGTCAGGCAGTCGCCGTGGAGCAGCCCGGCGTCCAGGAGCGCCTTCATCACGGCCGGGACGCCGCCGTGGCGGTCGACGTCGTTCATGACGTACTTGCCGAAGGGCTTGAGGTCGCCGATGTGCGGGATCGTGTCGCCGATGCGGTTGAAGTCGTCGATCGTGAGGTCGACCTCGGCCTCGTTGGCGATCGCGAGCAGGTGCAGGATGACGTTGGTCGACCCGCCGAAGGCCATCGCCACCGCGATCGCGTTCTCGAACGCCTCCTTGGTGAGGATGTCGCGGGCCGTGGTGCCGTTGCGCAGCAGCTCGACGACGGCCTCGCCGGACTTGCGGGCGAAGTAGTCGCGACGGCGGTCGGCGGCGGCGGGCGAGGCGGAGCCGGGCAGGCTCATGCCGAGCGCCTCGGCGACGCTGGCCATGGTGTTGGCGGTGTACATGCCGCCGCAGGAGCCCTCGCCCGGCGCGAAGGCGCACTCGATGCGCTTGGCGTCCTCCTCGGACATGATCCCGGCCTTGACGCCGCCGACGGCCTCGAAGGAGTCGATGATCGTGATGTCCTTCTCGGTGCCGTCCGAGAGCTTGACCCAGCCCGGGGCGATCGAGCCGGCGTAGACGAACACGGCGGCGAGGTCGAGGCGGGCCGCGGCCATCAGCATGCCGGGCAGCGACTTGTCGCAGCCGGCCAGCATGACGGTCCCGTCCAGGCGCTCGGCCATCATCACGGTCTCGACGGAGTCGGCGATGACCTCGCGGGAGACGAGCGAGAAGTGCATGCCCTCGTGCCCCATCGAGATGCCGTCCGAGACGGAGATGGTGCCGAACTGGAGCGGGTAGCCGCCGCCGGAGTGCACGCCCTCCTTCGCGGAGCGCGCGAGGCGCTCGAGCGAGAGGTTGCAGGGGGTGATCTCGTTCCACGAGGACGCGATGCCGATCTGGGGCTTCTCCCAGTCGTCATCGCCCATCCCGACCGCCCGCAGCATCCCGCGCGACGTCGTGGCCTCGATGCCGTCCGTGACGGTGCGCGAGCGGGGCTTCCAATCGATTTCCGGCATGCGATGAGGCTACCGCCTCGCGCGCGGTGCCCCTGCTCGCCGGGCGGACCCGGACCGGCCCGCGCACCCGTTCCTGCCCCGGCCTCCGGCAGCGGCACCGGATGCGGACGTCCCCGCGGATCTCCGACTCGTCGCGAACGGCCGCTCCCCGCGTCGGCGGACGGCCGTCCTCGGCGAATCGGCGATCCGGGACCCGCCGGCGCTGACCGCCGGAAGGGGGCTGCTACTCCGCGCGCAGGTCGGCCAGCAGCCGGAGTGCGTGCGCGACCTGCTCGGGACCGCGGACCCGGTAGGAGGCCGCGGTGGTGCCCTCGCCGCTCTTGATGCCGACGTCGCCGGAGCCGAGGACCGCGAAGGCGTCCTCGTCCGTCACGTCGTCGCCCGCGTAGAGGACGGCGGTCGCGCCGGTGTAGCGGCGGAGGTGCTGCACGGCCTCGCCCTTGGTGGTCGAGCGGACCGAGAACTCCAGGACGTTCTTCCCCTCGCGGACGGTGACCCCCTGCACCTCAGCGCGCGCCTCGGAGAGGGCGACGACGTGGGCGACGCGGCTGTGGCGCTCGGTCGCGAGGCGGGTGTGCAGGGCGAAGCCGGCCGGCTTGTCCTCGATCCAGACGTTGTCGATCCCGCGGGCGATGCCCTTCAGGACGTCCTCGAGCACTCCCACCTTCTCGAGCTCGTCGTCGTCGAGCCGGACCGCGTCCTCCTCGGGGTCGAGGCGGATCTCGATGCCGTGGGAGCCGACCAGCAGCGCCTCGTCCGGCAGCTGTGAGACCTCCTCCAGGCTCCCGAGCGCCCGGCCGGAGACCAGCGCGACCCGGGTGCCGGGGAGGGCGAGGAGCCGCAGCACGGCCTCGCGCGCCTCGGGGAGCGCCCGCGCGCGGGCGGGGTCGTCGACCTCGGGCGCGAGGGTGCCGTCGAAGTCGAGGGCCACCAGGAGCCGTTCGGTCGCGGCGAGCTCCCGCAGCGCCGCCGCGAGCCGCTCGGGCACTCCCTCGCTCATCGCGCGCCGCCGTCGAGCTCGCGGTCGTCGGCGGCCTCCCGCTCGAGCTCGGCCGCCTGTCCGTGGGCCGCGTCGTCGCGGTGCTCGGCCTCCTGGCCGTGCGGCGCCTCCTGCCCGCGGGCGGCGGGCCGCACGTCGAGCTGCTGGCCGGCCGCGTGCTCCGCGAGAGCGGAGAGGAACGACTCGGACCAGCGCGCCACGTCGTTCTCGAGCACGCGGCGACGGAGCGCGCGCATGCGCCGGGTGCGCTCGACGCGCGGCATCCGCGCCGAGGCCTCCATCGCGTCCTTCAGCCCCGAGATGTCGTGCGGGTTCACCTGCACGGCCTGCTTGAGCTCGTCGGCCGCTCCGGCGAACTCGCTCAGCACGAGCACGCCGTCGTTGTCGAAGCGGGACGCGACGTACTCCTTCGCGACGAGGTTCATCCCGTCGCGCAGGGCCGTCACGAGCATGACGTCGGCGGCGAGGTAGAGCGCCACCATCTCCTCGCGCGGGTAGCCGTGATGGAGGTAGCTGATCGCCGGGTGCCCGAGCGTGCTGTAGTCGCCGTTGATCCGGCCGACCTGCAGCTCGATGTCGTCGCGCAGCTGCCGGTAGGTGTCCACGCGCTCGCGGCTCGGGCTCGCGACCTGCACCAGCACCGCGTCCTCGGAGGTGAGGCGGCCGTCCGCCAGGAGCTCGCCGAAGGCCTTCAGGCGGTGGCCGATCCCCTTGGTGTAGTCGAGCCGGTCGACGCCGAGCATGATCGTCGCGGGGTTGCCCAGCTCGGCGCGGATCTCGGCGGCGCGGGCCTGGATCTCGGGGGTGCGCGCCATCGCCTCGAACGACGCGGAGTCGATCGAGATCGGGAAGTGCCGGGCGACGACCGGGCGCACGCTCGCCCCGCGCCGCGAGCGGTTGACGCGGCGGGTGCCGCCGACGGCCTCCTCCTCGACCGGGACCTCGACGACCGTGCTGCGGGTGTCGTAGCCGAGCAGGCGCCGGACTGCGCGGAGGAAGCTGCCCGCGTCGCCCTGGCGCTGGAAGCCGATCACGTCGGCGCCGAGCAGGCCCTCGACGATCTGCCGGCGCCACGGGAGCTGCGCGAAGATCCCGTAGGGCGGGAACGGGATGTGGTTGAAGAAGCCGATCGTGACGTCGGGCCGGAGCTCCCGCAGCATCTTGGGCACGAGCTGGAGCTGGTAGTCCTGCACCCAGACCACGCCGTCCTCCTCCGTCACGGCCGCGGCCGCCTCGGCGAAGCGCTGGTTGACCCGCACGTAGGCGTCCCACCAGTCGCGGTGGTAGGTCGGGGGCGCGATCACGTCGTGGTACAGCGGCCACAGCGTGTCGTTCGAGAAGCCCTCGTAGTAGTCCTCGAGCTCCTGCGCGCTGAGGGCGACGGGGACGATCTGCACGCCGTTGTCGACGAACGGGGCGACCTCCTCGTCGGCCACGCCGGGCCAGCCGACCCAGGCGCCCTCGTTCGCGCGCATCACGGGCTCGAGCGCGGTGACCAGCCCGCCGGGCGAGGTCTTCCAGGAGGCGGTGCCGTCCTCGGCCACGACGCGGTCCACGGGGAGGCGGTTCGAGACGACCACGAACGCGTTGCGCTCGGTCCCTCCCGAGGTCCCGGCGTCGGTCCTGTCAGCGGCGGAGGAGGCGGAGGCGGAGTGCGGAGGAATGGTGGTCCCTTTTCGTCGGTCGAGCCGTCGTCGTGCCCGTCGAGGCTAGCAGCCGGCCCCGCACGGGGGACGGGGGGGGTCAGCCCTGCACGAGGGCGAGCGCGAGCGTCGCTCCGCCCACCGTCGGGACGACCGCGACGAGTCCGAGGAGCGCGTACTGGCGCCACGAGACGTGCACGCCCAGCGCGGTCAGCCTCTGGTGCCAGAGCAGGGTGGCGAGCGAGGCCCACGGGGTGATCAGCGGTCCGGCGTTCACGCCGATCAGCAGGGCGACCAGGCGGAGCGGATCCGCCGCGACGGGCTCGAGGGCGAGGTAGGCGGGCAGGTTGTCGACCAGGTTGGAGGCGACCGCGCCGGAGCCGGCGAGGCGCAGCAGGTCGAGCGTCCCGCTCCCCTCCCCCGCGACCACGGCGAGCGCCGCGCCCAGCCCGAGCTGGTGCGCCGCCTCCATCGCCACGAAGAGGCCCGCCGCGAAGACGACGAGCTGCCACGGCAGGAGGGCGGGCGTGAGCGCCGCGGGACGGCGCACCGCGAAGAGGACGATCAGCGCGACCGCGGCGACCGTCGCCGGGATCCACACCTCGAGGCCCGAGACGAGCGCCGGCAGGAGCAGCGCCACGACGATCCCCGCGCCGACGAGCAGCACCCGGTCCTCCACCGGCGTCCGCTCCCCCGGGGTGTAGCGCCCGGCCAGCTCGCGCCGGTAGCGGATCGCGAGGATCAGCACGGGCACGACGGCCGCGACGAGCGCGGGCACCGCGGTCAGCGCGGCGAAGGCGAAGGGGCCTTCGACGCCCAGGCGCCGCTGCGCGAGCAGGTTGGTGAGGTTCGAGACGGGGAGGAGGAGGGAGGCGCAGTTCGCCAGCCAGACCGTGGCCATCGCGAACGGCAGGGGCGGGACGCGCACGTGCGCCGCGAGCAGGACCACGACCGGGGTCAGGAGCACGGCGGTCGTGTCGAGCGAGAGGAACACCGTGCTGACGACGGCCATCGCCACCACCAGCAGCCAGAGCACCGCGGTCCGCCCGCGGCCCCACTCGGCGGAGCGCTCGGCGACCACGGTGAAGACGCCGGCCTCGGAGGCCAGCTCGGCGACCACGGTCACCGCGACCACGAAGCCGAGGATCGGCGCCGTCCGCTCGACCAGCTCGCCCAGCGCGTCCATCGGGAGGACCCCCGTGACGACGGCCACCGCCCCGACGACGAGCAGCACCGCCCCGATCACAGCCGTGCGCATGTCGTTCCCGTTCTCCTCGGCGTGCCCCGGCTCGAGGATTCGGGTCCCGGCGGCGATCCACCGTAGCGGGACAACCCCTCGGTGCTGTCAAGCGTTCCTCTGAGAGCTTTCGCACCCGCTAGCGTCGGGGTGAACACGGGAGGCACACGCATGCGCAAGTTCATCCTCAACTCCAGCGTCATCAGCGCGATCGTCGGCGGCTGGTCGATCCTGCAGACCACGCGCAAGGGCCCGCGCGACTGGCGCCTGGCCCTCCAGTGGGTCAGCTGGGCCATCTCGGTCACCGTCGCCCTGGGCTCCGTGTCCTACGACTCGAAGGAGATCGTCAAGGAGGAGCGCGGCAGGAAGCGCGACCGCTAGGCCCTCCTGACGCGCCGCCTCCCCGCGGGGCGGCGTGTCAGCCGGTCTCCCGACCCGGTGGCGGCGACACTGTTCCCAGTCGCTGCCGGCACGGGAAACGGGGTTCGTCATGAGGTTTCGTCTGAGGCGTCGCAAGGCGGCCCCCGAGGTCGTCGAGGCGGCCCCCGTCCTCACGCAGGACGAGCTCTTCGCCGTCGTCCACGAGCGGCTCGCGGCCTTCGTCGGATCCGGGGGCGCCTGGGTCGTCACGCGCCGCAGCCACGACGACCGCGACCCGATCTTCCACGGGATGCTCGCGCGCTCCCTCGCCCACGAGCTCTCCGCCGCCATCCAGGAGGAGCAGCTCCGCGCCGGCGCCGAGCGGACGTCGTCCCCGGTCACCGAGGCGATCCCCGTGATGCGCGCCTCGACTCCCCCGGTGGAGCCGGCCGCCCTCACCTGGGAGCCGAAGCCGATCGCCGTCTGGGCGGAGCCGGCCCCCGCCGACGTCGCCGTCGACGCCCCCGTCCCGACCCGCTCCTGACCCGAGCGGTCGGCCGGCGGGTTCGCCCTCCGGCCGACCCGACGAGCGACGTCGCCCTTCCCGCTGATCGAGGAGGCGGCGCGGCCGCCGTCTCGAGATCCCCCGCGGCCGCCCCTCCCCCGGCCGCCCGTCAGAGCGTCTGCCAGCTCCCGGGTCCCTCGCTGCCCGCCGGGTACTCGTCGAGCGGCACCCGGTCCGCGTGCCAGGCGTCGATCGCGGGCTGCACGATGCGCCAGCACTCCTCGGCGGCGTCCCCGCGGACCGAGAGCGACGGGTCGTCGTCGAGGATCCCCGAGATGACCTCGCCGTACGCCAGCAGCTCGCCCGCGCCGAAGGTCGCCTCCAGCGAGGCGCGCTCGAGCGTGTACGGGTCGCCGGGGCCGTTGATGTTCAGCTCGAGCGACATCTGGTCGGGCGCGAGGAACAGCCGCAGCACGGACGGCGCCTCGGTGCCCACGAAGCCGCGGGGCAGGTGCGGCACCGGCTTGAAGCGGATGACCACTTCGCGTCGCCGCTCCCCGAGCGCCTTGCCGGAGCGGAGGGTGAACGGCACGCCGGCCCAGCGCCAGGTGTCGATCTCGACGACCAGCTCGGCCAGCGTCTCGGTCCGGCGAGCGGCGTCCACGCCTTTCTCGTCCGCGTAGGCGGGCAGCTCGCGTCCGTCGATCGTCCCCGCCGTGTAGCGGGCGCGGCGCGAGCTCTCGGCGGGGTCGTCGCCGTGCAGGCGGGTGGCGCGCAGGACGATCGACTTCGCGTCCCGGAGGTCGGCCGCGTCGAGCGAGGACGGCGGCTCCATCGCGATCACCGCGAGGACCTGCAGCAGGTGGCTCTGGATCATGTCGGTCAGCGCGCCCGCGCCGTCGTAGTAGCTCGCCCGCCCCTCGAGGGCCAGCTGCTCGTCGTAGACGATCTCGACGCTCTCGATGTGCTCGGCCGACCACAGCGGCTCGAGGATCCGGTTCGCGAAGCGCAGGCCGAGCACGTTCATCACGGTCGCGCGGCCGAGGAAGTGGTCGACGCGGTGGATGCGGTCCTCGGGGACCAGCGCGGCGAGGCGCTGGTTGAGGGCGTGCGCGCTCGCCTCGTCGGTCCCGAACGGCTTCTCCAGCGCCAGCACGGTGCCCTCCGGCAGGTCGTGGGCGGCGAGCGCCTCGCAGGCCTTCGCCGCGATCGCCGGCGGGAGGGCGAAGTAGACCGCCACCGGACCGGCGCAGCTCGCGAGCAGTGCGGCGAGCGCCTCCGGATCGGTGACGTCGACCTGCTGGTAGCGCGTGCCGGAGGTGAGCGCGTCCACGCCCTCGCCCTGCGCCTCGACGGTGGCGAAGGAGGCGGTCAGCACCTCGTGCCAGTGCTCCTGGGTCCAGTCCTCGCGTCCCGCGCCGACGAGGTGGACCCGCCGGTCGGTCTCGCGGGTCAGCAGCTGGCCGACGGCGGGGAGGAGGAGCCGCGAGGACAGGTCCCCCGTCGCTCCGAGGATGAGCAGGGTCGAGACGGTCTGTGCCATGCGGCTCACCCTACGGCGGCGCTGAAGAGCCCCGCTCCGCCTTGACTGGGAGGCCACAGCCGCACCTGAGAGGATCGCCGCATGGTCTCCCCGATCGAGGACTACGCCGTCCTCTCCGACTGCCGCACGGCCGCTCTCGTCTCCCGCGACGGAGGGATCGACTGGCTGTGCCTGCCGCGCTTCGACTCCGCCTCCGTCTTCGGCGCCCTCCTCGGCGGCGACGACCAGGGGCGCTGGTCGCTCCGGCCGGTGGACGGGGAGGCGACGAGCGAGCGCCACTACCTCGGCGACACGCTCGCGCTGGTCACCCGGTGGACGACGCCCACCGGCGTCGTCGAGGTGGTCGACGTGATGCCGCTGCGCGACGAGCGCGCCGAGCTGGTGCGCCGGGTGCGCGGAGTGTCGGGGACCGTCCGGATGCGGCAGGAGCTGCGCATCCGCTTCGACTACGCCCGCACCATGCCGTGGGTGCGGCAGGAGGGGACGGACGAGGATCCGCTGCTCGTCGCCGTCGCCGGGCCCGACGCGGTCGTGGTGCGCGGAGTGCGGTTGAAGGCCGTCGACCACGCCCACGCGGCGGAGTTCGACGTCGACGCGGACGCGGTCGTCGACCTCTCGATGGCGTGGTTCCCCTCGCACCAGCGGGCGCCGAAGCGCCTCGACGTCGACCGCGCGCTGGAGCGCACGCTCTCCTGGTGGTCCGAGTGGGCGTCGGCGATCGACTACGACGGCCCGCACCGCGACGCCGTCGTCCGCTCGCTGCTGACCCTCCGCGCCCTCACCGACGACGAGACCGGCGGCATCGTCGCGGCGGCGACCACCTCGCTCCCGGAGCAGTTCGGCGGCGCCCGCAACTGGGACTACCGCTACGTCTGGCTCCGCGACGCCTCGCTCACCCTGCAGGCCCTGCTCGCGCACGGGTTCGAGCAGGAGGCGCAGAAGTGGCGGGCCTGGCTGCTCCGCGCGGTCGCGGGCGCGCCGGAGGACGTGCAGATCATGTACGGCCTCGCCGGCGAGCGCGACCTGCCCGAGCGGGAGATGCCGAGCCTGCCCGGCTACGACGGCGCCTCCCCCGTGCGGATCGGGAACGCCGCCGTCGACCAGTACCAGGCGGACGTGATCGGCGAGGTGATGGTCGCTCTGCACGAGGCCCGCGTGGCCGGAGTGGACGAGACGGAGTTCTCCTGGCCGCTCCAGCGCGCGCTCCTGGGCTTCGTCGAGACCAACTGGCAGCGGCCGGACAACGGCATCTGGGAGATCCGGGGCGAGCCGCGCCACTTCACGCACTCGCGGGTCATGATCTGGGCCGCGCTCGGCGTCGAAGCCCTGGGCCTCGATCTCGGCGCGCACCTCGTCGCGGAGGCGCTCCCAGGTCTCGACCGGACCGGGCAGGCCGTTCTCGCGCACGGCGCGGACGCCCCGATCGAGCGCGGCC